>CAIJLV010000051.1 GCA_903821635.1 uncultured Verrucomicrobiota bacterium
CCGCTGCTGATACGCGCATTCCAGTCACTGTCCTCACCGGGTTTCTCGGCGCAGGCAAGACGACGCTGCTCAACCGCATTTTGACCGAGAAACACGGGAAACGAATCGCGGTCATTGAAAATGAGTTCGGTGAAATCGGCATCGACAACGAACTCGTCATCCAAGCCGACGAAGAAATCTTCGAGATGAACAACGGTTGCATCTGCTGCACCGTGCGCGGCGATCTCATTCGCATCTTGGGCCAATTGCTCAAGCGCCGAGATCGCTTCGACTACATCCTCGTCGAAACCACGGGCCTCGCCGATCCCGGCCCGGTAGCGCAGACCTTTTTTAGTGACGAGGAAATCAAGGAAGCCTTCCGCCTGGACGGCATCGTCACCGTGGTGGACGCCAAACACATCGCCCTGCACCTCGACGACGCGCCGGAAGCCAAAGAGCAGATCGCGTTTGCGGATCGCATCCTGCTCAACAAGTGCGACCTCGTGGACGCGGACGCGCTGGCCGAACTCGAACATCGCCTCCACCACATCAATGCGGTGGCGCAGATTGCCCGCACCACCCGCGCCGATCTGGCGGTCGACAAGGTGATCGACATTCACGCCTTTGACCTCGATCACAAACTGTCGTTGGACGGTGATTTTCTGGAGAAGGAATTGCCCTTTGAATGGTCCGGGGCGTTTCACCTCGATGCGGGTGAATACACCCTCCGTTTGGAAGCAGGACCCGACCCGATGATGGGAGTGGTGCTGCTCCCCCTGGATGCCCACGAAGCCGGTCATGGCCACGCGTCCGGCGAAGGTCACCACCACGACTGCGGCCACGACCACGGGCATGAAAACGGCGCTGACCATGACCATGGGCACGACCACGAACACGCGCCGGACGACGGTCACGATTGCCACGGGGGACTGCACGGCGCTTTGCACGAAGCCGAGGAAATTGCGGAGGGGCTTTTTGGCAAGATCGCCACGTCGGTGCGCCACGGCGGCCTGCTCAAGCCGGGCAAGACGTTCTACAAACTCATGCTCGGCGAAGACGGCACGAGTTTCCGGGTGCAAATACCCGAGCACGGCAACTACGCCTTGTTCACCCAGCACGGTTTGGACGAATTTCAGGGCCAACTGCTCAAGGGCGAAACCCAGATCGAAGCGGACCATGTGCATGAACACGGTGGCCACGTTCACGATCACGAACACGACGAGACCGTGAGCAGCGTGGGCATCGAAGAAAAACGCGAACTGGACCCCAAGCGGCTCAATGCTTGGCTGAGCGAACTCCTCCAAACCAAGGGGCAGGACATCTTCCGCATGAAGGGGATTCTAAACCTGAAAGGGCAGAGCCAGCGGTTCGTTTTCCAAGGTGTCCACATGCTCTTTGAAGGGCAGCCTGACCGCGCTTGGAAGCCGGACGAGATCCGTAAGAGCCAGCTCGTGTTCATTGGTCGCAACTTGGACCGCGAGGCTTTGAACGCGGGCTTCCGCCGTTGTTTGGCCTAAACTAGGCGGGTCGCTTGCTGGCTCTTAGCGAGTGGTCATCGACCGCTCGTTCCAAGGCGGCTAGTTCCGCAGCGGCGATGCTCCGGTAATCGTAGCGTTCGACGAAAGCCCGGCCGCGAACCGCCTGCGTGCGGGTTTGGTCCGGATGCTCCAGCCAGTGGAGCACCCTGACCGCAGCGGCGGCGGTGTCACCCAGCGGCACGAGGTCCAGTTGTTCGGGGAACACTTGATCAAAGATCGGCAGGTGCATGGCCACCACGGGTAAGCCAAAGGCTAGATATTCGGTGATGGACAAGCCCCAGCCTTCTTCCCGGGATAAGCTTAACCCCACGCGGCATTGCGGGAGCAACGCGTCCTTTTCGGAGTCGGGAATGCCGCCAGTGAAGGTCACGGCCCCGTTATCCGGCGTCAGGCCAAGGGCGGCGAAACGCCGTTGTAACTCCGCGCGCTGGGCGCCTTCGCCGACCACCAGCAGGCGGGCGTCGGGACGGCGCTGGCGCACAGCCTGCCAGAGTGACGGCGCGTCAAACACGCCTTTGTGCTCGTGCACCCGTCCCAGCAGCACGGCGTCGAATCGCTTCGGTGAGTCGGGCGCAAACCGCAACTGCTGAAGGTCGAGTCCGTAGCCGATGGTTTGCACGGGGCGCGGCAGTAAGCCGAGTCGGCGCTGCAATTCCGCAAAGTCCGCCGTGATCGGCGGCGTGCTGACGATGATGAGGTCCGCGTGGCGGTGGAGCAGTCGGGTGCTCCACCGCTCGGTCAGCAGAAACAACCGGTCGAAGAAGCTTTTGGGCGGACGCTGCGTGGCGAGCACATGGTGAACTTTGACTGCCAAGACCGCCTTGAGCCGCTGTGCGATGACCTTGGCCGCGTAGGTTTCAAAGATGGCCTGCCCGCAGGCGAACACCACGTCGTAGCGCTCTGGGAAGCGGGTGCCGTGACAAGTTAACATCCGCCACGCATAGGCCGGGAAATTTCGCCACGTCTGCGCCAATTTGCCGGTGGCATCAAACAGGTTGTCGCTGCTGATGAGCCGGGAGCGCGGATACAATTCTTGGAATACCGGCCAAGCGGCGCGCGCCACGAGGAAGTCCACCGTGTGCCCGTGGGTGATCCAGTCGGCGGTGACGCCGGCGAAATGCCGTTGCACGCCGGAAACCGAGCGGGCGTCGTTGACGGTATTGTAAACGATGAGGATGCGCACGGACGGACGACGTTGGCGGGCGGGCGGGGGCGGTCGCAAGCCGCAACTCCATCCGGCTTGGAATCCGGCCCCGCCTCTCGCAATCTTTGCCCAATGAACATCCCGATAGCGTCCACGGAACCGCGCCGGCTCAACGTGGGCTGCGGACTCGACCTCCGGCCCGGCTGGGTGAATCTCGACATGGTGGACTACGGCGGGAACATGCTGGCCGACCTCAATCGTTACCCGTGGCCGTTTCCGGACTCGCACTTCGATGAAGTGCTCGCGAGCCACATCTTGGAGCATTTACCCAACTTCAATGCCGTCATCACCGAGCTCTGGCGAATTTCTAAGCCCGGCGCCTTGTTCACCGTCCGAGTCCCGTTTTTCCTGAGCACGAAATACTTCTCGGAGCCCGACCACCGCACGCCGTTCGGCATCCGTTCCTTCGACAATTACGAAGACATTACCGGTCGCGAATTGAAGTTTTACGAGCGTTGGAAGCTGGGGCACCGCACCAACTACAACTCGCCTGCCCGGTTCCGTGTGGAGGAAAAACGTTTCCACATGTCGAATTTCGCCGCCCTCCGTTGGCTGAACGGAATCATCAATCTCGAACCCGTCATCTACGAACGCTTTTTCGCAACCTGGCTGACGCCGGAGGAGGTGTGGTTCAAGCTGCGCGTCAGCAAATGAGCGGTGACGCGCCCAACGGCCGCCGTCTTGGCGCTTGAGTGGCCCCGGATTAAGCGCCTGAGCGGCTGCCCCCAGCTCGCGTAAGGGGTATTTTCAGGAGGCGCAGTGCCGCTAGCGGCGGCGCCAGAGGAAGCAGCGTTCGCGACCGGTGCGACCCGGGAATGAGCGTGGCACCCAGTGCTTTACCAGTTCGAACTGCGGTGAGAACCGGGCGAGCAACTCGCTCACAGTGGCGCCAAACGGTGGGCCAAATTCATCCTGCGGTTGCAGGTAGTTCACCGCCAAGTAATGCCCACCAGGTGACACCCAGCGCGCGACCGAGCGGACGTAATCGTCCCGCCGGGCCGGAGGGATGGCACAAAAGAGGGTGTGCTCGAACAGCCAGTCGAAGGGGCGAGGCGGCTTACCGGCCAAGAAGTCCGCTTGGTAAAAGGAGGCTTCGAGTCCCGTGTTGTCCGCGGCGTTGGCTTCGGCAATCGCCGTCGGGGCGAAGTCAAAGCCTTGGGCGTGAAAGCCAGCCTTGGCCCAAGCGCGAGCATCGTGTCCGCGGCCGCAGCCCGGCACGGCAACGGTGCCACCTTGCGCGACGAATTCGGGGTGCTCGCGCAGGAAATCCACGAGCGCCGGGGTGGGTTCGCCTTTGTCCCAGCGAGTGTCGCGGGCTTGGTAGAGAGCTTCCCAGTCGGTCGGACGCTCCCAATGCTGGCCCGCGGCGAGGAGTCGTTCAGCCGATACGTCTGCGAGGGAATTCAGCGCCAAGGCTGGGGAATGTGCCAGCAACTGGGGCAGGGAATCGCCGCCGGTGGCCACGGCGACACAGCGGGCGCCGATGGCGTGGGCGCATTCGATGTCGGCCAAGGTGTCACCAATCACGATGATTTCGGCTCCCGCCACCGGTGCCCCGAGCATTTGAGCGGCCCGTTTTTGGGCAATCGCCGCGAGTTCATTGCGGTTTTCGTGGTCGTCGCCAAAGGCACCCAGCAGGAAGTCACTGTCCAAGCCGTGGGCCGCAAGTTTGAGGGCGGCCCCCACGCGCACGTTGCCCGTGAGCAGGCCGATGAGCGGTGGATTGGGCAGCGCGCGCAGACTGGCGATCAGTTCGCGCACTCCGGGACACGTTTCGCCGCGCTGGCGTTCCAATTCTTCATCCAGCAGGAACAGGTAGGTGGCGAGGAAGTGGTCGCGCAGGTCGGGCGTGTCGGCGAAATCGTGGAGGCCCAGGAACTCGCGCACCAGCGACGTATCCGTCCGGCCGTGAAAACGTAGGGTGGCAGTGCCGCCCGCCCGGCCAAAGGCAAGTTCGGCGGTGCGGGCGAAGGCGCGCACCCCGGCGCCGCCGGTGCGAATCAAGGTGCCATCAATGTCGAACAGAACCACGCGGGTCATGTGGGCGCGAAATTGGCCGGCGAAACGCGAACTGTCGAATCCTGCGACAAAGCAGGCGTCGTTTCGGGCGGGGTCAGCTCACCCCAGTTTCGGGCCAGCCTTGGGCAACATCGGTGTGGCTGGGTGGAATCCCTTTGATAGCAAAGCCCGCAACAATCGTCGGGGAGGTTCACGCCGTGGGTGGACTTTGTTCTGTCCCGCGATACGGTTTTACGAATCCGCCCCTTGATTATGTTCCGGTCCGAATCCGATTCCCGACTCCTGCTCCGCACGGTCGTCGTCGCGGTGGCTACGCTGATGCTGCCGTCGCTCGCTTGGGCGGGTGAGCTTCAATTCAACCGCGATATCCGGCCGATTATTTCCGAAAATTGCACGGCCTGCCATGGCCCCGACCCGGCGGCTCGCAAAGCCGGTCTACGGCTCGACACGAAAGAGGGGCTTTTCAAGGACACCAAAAAAGAGGGCCCCGTCGTGGCGCCGGGAAACCCGGAGGCAAGTGTCCTCTGGAAACGCATCGTCACGACCGACCCGGACGAGGTGATGCCGCCGCCGAAATCGCACAAGACGATCAAGCCGGAGCAACGGGAGTTGCTGAAGCAATGGATCGCGGCCGGCGCCCAATGGCAGCCGCACTGGGCCTTCCTCAAGCCCGAGCGTCCGCCCGTCCCGGCCAAGGTGAAGGTGGCCGGTTCCAAGTTCAAAGTCCGGAACCCGATCGACGCCTTCATCGGCGCCAAGCTGGCCGAGCGGGGTTTGAAGCCGAATCCCGAGGCGGATCGGCGCACGTTGGCCCGCCGATTGGCGCTGGACCTGACCGGCCTGCCGCCGAAGCCGGCGGACGTCGAGGCGTTCGTCCAGGACAAGTCGCCCGGCTACTACGAAAGCTACGTGAAGCGGCTGATGGATTCGCCGCAATGGGGCGAGCACCGCGGCCGCTATTGGCTCGACGCCGCACGCTACGCCGACACTCACGGCCTGCACTTCGACAATTATCGCGAGATGTGGCCCTACCGCGACTGGGTGATCCGCGCCTTCAACCGGAACCAGCCGTTCGACCGGTTCGTGACTGAGCAGATTGCCGGCGACCTCCTGGAGAATCCGACCGACGACCAGTTCGTCGCCACCGGTTTCCACCGGTGCAACATGACCACCAACGAGGGCGGCACGATCGAGGAGGAAAACCTCTCGATCTACGCCAACGACCGTGTCAGCACGACCGGTTGGGTGTTCCTAGGCCTCACGGCAAACTGCGCCGCGTGCCATGACCACAAGTTCGATCCCATCAGCCAGCGGGACTTCTATTCCATGGCCGCGTTCTTCCGGAACACGACCCAGAGCGGGTTCGATGGCAACGTGAAGGACGGTCGCAACGCCGCCCTCACCGTGGTCACCGACCCCGATGACCACGCACGCTGGACCGAGCTGCCCGCGCTGACCAAGGCCGCCAAGGCGAAGGTTGAGCAGCGGAAGCAGGCCGCGGGGCAGGACTTTGAAAAGTGGGCGGCCGGCGCGCAGACGGGCGGTTTCAAGGTGCCCACCGACGGCTTGGCGCTGCACGCGCCGCTGAACGAGGGTGCCGGCGACGAGATTTCCGCGGGCGGACGGCGTTTCAAGGCGGCGGGAGCGGTCGAATGGAAGGCCGACGGCAAGCTCGGCCCGGCCCCGCTGATCAAGGCCGGCAAGACTTTTGACCTGGGCAAGGTCGGCGACTTCGAGCGCAGCCAGCCGTTCAGCTACGGCGCTTGGGTGAAGGCGCCCGGCGGCCGTTATGAATCGGCGCTGGCGCGCATGGACCAGGGGAACGAATTCCGCGGCTGGGACCTGTTCACGCACGACCGGAACTGGGCCGTCCATCTCGTTAACCGGTGGCCGGAAAACGCCCTGAAGGTGGTCACGACCGACAACCCGCTGAAGCCCGGCGAATGGCAGCATGTGTTCGTGACCTACGACGGCTCCAGCAAGGGGGCCGGCGTGAAGGTGTTCATCAACGGGAGTGAGGTGAAGACCAAGGCCGAGGTGGACCAGCTTTCCGACACCATCCGCACCGACGTGACGCTGCGGGTGGGCCAACGGAGCAAGGACCAAGTGCTGAACGACGGCCAGGTCCAGGACGTGCGGATCTACACCCGCACGCTGACTGCCACCGAAGTGAAGTCGCTCGCCACCGACGGCGTGCCCCAGGCCTTGCTGGCCGTGGCGGCGGATCAGCGGACCGACGCGCAGAAGCAGAGTTTGCTCAACCATTACCTCACGACCGTGGACCAGCCGTTCCAGGCGGCGACCCAGTGGGTCGCGAGCTTGGAACAGGAGCGGGAAGCGATGCGGAAGAAGTATCCCGTCACCCACATCCAACGGGAGAAGGATGGCGCCGCGCCGATGGCCAACATCTTGTTCCGCGGCCAATACGACCAGAAGCGCGATTCAGTGGTGGCCGCCGTCCCGGCCGCCCTCAACCCGCTGCCGCCCGGCGCCCCGACCAACCGTCTAGGCTTGGCCCAATGGTTGGTCGCCGCGGACAATCCTTTGTTGGCCCGGGTCACCGTGAACCGATTCTGGCAGGAAGTTTTCGGGGTCGGCCTAGTCAAGTCGGTGGACGACTTCGGCATTATGGGGGAATCCCCGACGCACCCGGAACTCCTTGACTGGCTGGCGGTCGAGTTCCGTGAGAGCGGCTGGGACGTGAAGCGTCTTTTTGAGCTCATGGTCACTTCGTCCGCCTACCGGCAGAACGCAACCACGCCGCCGGAGAAGCTGGAGAAGGATCCCGCCAACCGGCTGCTGAGTCGTGGCCCGCGGTTCCGCATGGATGCCGAGATGGTGCGCGACTACGCCCTCGCGGCCAGCGGCCTGCTGGTGCCCAAGGTCGGCGGCCCGAGCGTGAAGCCGTATCAGCCCGACGGCGTCTGGGAAGCCGTGGCGATGCCCGAGAGCGACACCAAGAAATACCAGCGGGATACCGGCGACGCCCTCTATCGGCGCTCCATGTATACCTTCTGGAAACGCGCCGCGCCCCCGGCCTCGATGGACCTTTTCAACGCGCCCAGCCGAGAGGTGTCCTGCACCCGCCGCGAGCGCACCAACACGCCGCTGCAGGCGTTGGCGACGCTGAACGACCCGCAGTTCATCGAGGCGGCGCGGCACCTCGCGGAACAGGCGCTCCAACAGGCCAAGGGCGACTCGAACAAGGCAATCGAAGTCGTCGCTCAACGCGTCCTTGCCCGGCCGCTGAGCAAGCCGGAGAAATCACTGGTGAAGCAAAGCCTCGGCGAGCTGATGGGCTTCTACGCCCAGCAACCGGACGAGGCGAAGAAGCTGATCGCCGTCGGCGAATCCAAGCCGGCCGAATCGCTTCCCGCACCCCAGTTGGCCGCCCTGATGATGGTGGCGAACCAGTTGCTGAACTTGGATGAAGCGTTGAACAAGTGACCGGTCTCAATGCTCAATTCCCTAAGCTATTCCCAATGAACGCTTCCACTCCCGCCCGTTCGAAATGGGTTCCGGTCCTAGCGGTCATCGGGCTCTTGGGTTCCGTGGCAATCCAGTTCGCTGTGAGTCTTGCCGCGGCCGGTTACCATGCTGCGTCCGGTGGTTTCGATTCCGCGGGACATGTCTTGGGCTTCAATGAACCGTTGATGTGGGGGCACGTCGGATTGATGGCCCAATCATTGGCCGCATCGGAAATCTTTCAGGAGTTGAATATCCTGAACGGCGCCATGCTCGCCGTGACGCTCCTGCCATTGATTCAGTTCTCTGCGGCTGGAAGTTGGCGAACCGGACAGTGGCTGATCGGTTGGCATTCCATCCTCTTCGCGTTGGTTTGGCTTGCTTGGATAAGCTGGCATTTCGTGGCCGGACATTCGTTTACCGGAGAGTGCATCGTTGAAGGGGAGTTGAGCATCGTCACGGTTGCGCTCTTCTGGATTGCCGCGTGGCTGCCGTTTGCCGGCTTCCCCATTGCTCGCCGCCCTCTTCGACTCCTAAACCTGACCGCTTTCTTACCGGGTAGATTATGAACCTCTTCGACGAATACCGCACGCTGGAAACCCGCCGCCAGTTCTTTGCCCGCGGCAAGAACGCCCTCGGCTACGCCGCCCTCAGCACGCTGCTGGGACGCCAGTTCGCCAGCCTCGCCGCCGAACCGGCCGCGGCCGGCGCCCTGACACCCAACGGCCATGGCCTGCCGCATTTCGCGCCCAAGGCGAAGCGGGTCATCTACCTGCACATGGTCGGCGGTCCGTCGCAGATGGACCTATGGGACTACAAGCCCGGCATGGGCGAGTGGTATGACAAGGATTTGCCTGAAAGCGTCCGCAACGGCCAGCGGCTCACCACGATGACATCGGGCCAGAGCCGGTTTCCCATCGCCCCGTCGAAATACAAATTCAGTCAGGCCGGCAAAAGTGGCATCTGGATGAATTCCGAGCTGATGCCGTGGCAGTCCAAGGTTGTGGATGACTTGTGCGTCATCCGTTCCTTGCACACTGAGGCGATCAACCACGAGCCGGCTATCTCCTACATGCAGACCGGCAACATGAATTCCGGCCGGCCCTGCGTCGGTTCCTGGCTGAGCTATGGCTTGGGCTCGATGAACGAGAACCTGCCCGCCTTCGTCGTGCTGGTCGCGGAACCCACCAACAAGGAGCAGATCCAGGCCATCAGCGCCCGGCTCTGGTCCAGCGGCTTCCTCCCCGGGGAGCACGCAGGCGTTTCGTTCCGCGCCGGGCCCGAGCCGATCCTGTTCGTCAACAATCCGCCCGGGGTGCCGGCCGACGTGCGGCGCCGGCAGCTCGACGGACTGCGCAAGCTCAACGAGCTGAAGTTCCGGCAGGTGGGCGATCCGGAGACCCATACGCGCATCCAGCAGTTCGAGATGGCCTTCCGGATGCAGAGCAGTGTGCCGGAACTGGCCTCCGTAGCCAACGAACCCCAGTCCACCTACGACCTCTACGGCGAGGCGGCCCGCAAGCCGGGCAGTTTTGCCCATACCGCCCTGTTGTCCCGCCGCTTGGTCGAGCGCGGCGTGCGTTTCGTGCAGGTTTACCTCAACAACTGGGACCACCACGGCAACATTGCTGGCCGCCTGCCCGCGCAGTGCAAGGACGTGGATCAGGCGATCTACGGCCTGATCACGGACCTGAAGTCCCGCGGGATGTTTGACGACACGCTGATCATCTGGGGCGGAGAGTTCGGCCGGACGATCTACAGCCAAGGCGGGCTCTCGAAGGACAACTATGGCCGAGACCATCATCCGCGCTGCTTCACGATGTGGATGGCCGGCGGCGGCGCCAAGGGCGGCACCGTTTACGGTGAGACGGATGACTTCAGTTACAACATCGTCAAGGACCCGGTCCACATCCGTGACTTCCATGCCACGATGATGCACTTGCTGGGCATCAAGCATGAGCGCTTCACCTACAAATATCAGGGCCTCGATATGCGCCTGACAGGCGTCGAGGAATCCCGCGTGGTGAAGGAGTTGCTGGCGTAAGTGCGGGGCGAACGCCGGTTGGCCCGCCGCGGGCGCTCCGACCGAAAATCTGACGTGAGTTACGGTTCGACGGTCTGCAGATACTTAAATTTCCCCTCCTTCACCGTGATGATCACGGCGGATTTGGAGGCGTCGCGTCGAGCGTCGAGCGTCGTCTTGCCGGTCACACAGGGGAAATCCTTGGTGGCCGCGAGGGCGTCCCGCACTTGCGGGCCGGCGGTGGAGCCGGCCCGCTTGATCGCGTCGGCTAGCACCAAGACGGAATCGTAGCCCAAGGCGGCCATGGCATCGGGAACTTCACCGTGGTGTTTCGCCTGATACGCCTTCACGAAGGCCTGCACTTTGGGGTCGGACGATTCCGGGGAGAAGTGGGTGGAGTAATACGTGTTTTCCAACGCCTTACCGCCTGCGATTTGAATGAGTTCTGGCGCCTCCCAGCCGTCGCCGCCGAAGAGGGGCACGGTGATGCCGAGTTGCCGGGCTTGCGCGACGATCAGTCCCGCTTCGTTGTAATAGCCGGGCACGCAGATGGCTTCGGCACCCGTCGCCTTGATAGCGGTGAGTTGGGCTTTAAAATCTTTGTCGCCGCCGCTGAATTTCTGTTCCAACACCACTTCACCACCCACCGCGCCGAACCCTTTTCGAAAATAGTCCGCGAGGCCGACGCTGTAGGCGGAGGCCACGTCGGATAGGATCGCGACCTGCTTCACCTTGAGCGTCTTGGCGGCGAATTCAGCGAGCAGTTTGCCTTGGAAGGGGTCGGTAAAACAGACGCGGAAAACATAGTCGCCCGCTTCCGTCACCTTGGGATTGGTCGAGGACGGTGACACCATCGGAATGCCAGCTTGCTGGCAGATGGGGCCGGCTTCCAGCGAGCGGCCCGAGGCGACCTCACCCAACACGGCGACGACTTTGTCGCGGCTGATGAATTTTTTCACGATGGTCGCCGATTCACCGGCTTGGGAACGGTTGTCTTCCGTCAGGAGTTGAAGTTGTTTCCCCAGCACTCCACCAGCTTGGTTTAGTTCCTCGATGGCGAGTTCAGAGCCTTTGTGGGACGACTGGCCGAAGGCCGCTTCCTTGCCAGTGAGGGAGGCGTATTCGCCAATGATGATCGTGTCGGCGCTAACCGCACTGGCGCCGCCGGAATCGGTTGGTTTGCAACCGGCGACAAACGCGATGGCCGCCGCGAGTGCGACGATGAATTCACGGCGGGGAGACAGGGACTTCATTTTTGACGCAGGAGAATTGGTGAAAACTGGCGCAACCGCCCAACCGTAGGAAGGGAGGGCAGGCCGGGGAAGGGAGTTTTTGTAGGTTGGGATCGAATCCGACTGCAAACGGTGACGCGGCTCCGATGGCGCCGGAGAGCGGCCACGCTCGAACGAGCCGATCGGGCAGGCTTGGCCGGGGCTTCATGCAGCTTCACATTTCGTCGATCGTTTCGATGCCCAGCAAGGCCAAGCCCTCTTGAAGCACTTTTGCCGTGAGCTCACAGAGCAGCAAACGAGAAGCTCGGGTCGGTTCTTCGGCTTTGAGCACCGGACAATTGTCATAGAACCGAGAGTAGGCACTCGCGAGTTCATAGACGTAGTTGCAGAGGAAATTCGGGCAGTAGTCTTCCGCGACCCGGTTGAGGGTGTGGCCGTAATTTAGCAGGAGTTTTGCCAAGGCGAGCTCTTGATCTTCCGCCAAGACGACTTTCGGGGAAGAAATTCGCCCTAGGTCTTGGCCTCGACCATCGCGCACAACCTTGGCTGCCCGCGTGAACTGATATTGCACGTAGGGGGCCGTGTTGCCGGTGAGCGCCAGCATCTTGTCCCAGTTGAAGACATAGTCGCTTGTGCGATGCGGCAGCAGGTCCTGATATTTTAACGCGCCCAAGCCAACCACGCGGGCGATTTCTTTCCGGCGCGCCTCCGGCAGCTCGGGGCGTTTCTCGGTCACCAACTGCAAGGCCCGATCTTCCGCCTCGTCGAGTAGTGCCGCCAGCTTCGGGGTGTTGCCGTCACGCGTCTTCAGTGGCTTCTTGTCGGCGCCGCAAATTTTACCAAAACCCACATGCGTAAGCCGGGTGCGTGCAGTCCAATCGGGGTGCCAGTGGGCGGCGATGGTGAAAAGCTGCCGAAAGTGGGCCGCTTGCCGATCATCCACCACGTAAATGATCTCGTCCGGCTGCCACTCGCGCACGCGATGGGCGATCGTTGCCAAGTCCGTCGTCATATAATTGAAGCCGCCGTCGGATTTCTTGATCAGCGCTGGCTGATCCACCCACTCGCCGTCCTTCTGCACTAAGAACGCGTTGTCTTTCGGCGCCGGCCGGTTGGCGGTATCAGGCCAAAGGGTATCGGCAAAAACCGCAACGGCGTCCTTGCTCGAACGTGCCAAGCCGCGGGCAACAAGTTCATCGACAACCCCTTGGAGCCAAGGGTTGTAAAAGCTTTCACCCAGCGTGTAATCGAAACCCACCCCTAGGCGGCCGTAAACGGAGTCGAATTGAAGCTGCGATAGCCGCTGCATCTCGCCCCAGATGCCAAGATTCTCTTCGTCGCCGGCTTGGAGCTTCACGAGTTCGTTTTTGGCGGTGTCACGAATCGCCGGGTCAAAAGTGGGTTTGCTGTCATCGCAGAGCGCGTTTACTTCCTTATACAAGCGTTCCAGTTCGGCGATCGGATCCGCTGCGAGCGCCTTGGGGTCGAGCCGCGTCTTCCACCCCAGCAGCAGCATGCCGAACTGCGTGCCCCAGTCACCCAAGTGGTTGTCGGTGATGACCCGATGGCCGAGCCGGCGCAGAACTTTCACCAGCGAATCGCCGATGCCGGTCGAGCGGATGTGCCCGACATGCATTGGTTTGGCGACGTTGGGGGACGAAAAATCGACCACGTAAGTTCGGGCGGTTGCTCCGGCTGGGACGAAGAAGAGATGTTCTCCGCGCGCCGCGGCGGCAAGCACGGCGGCGATTGCGTCAGGCTTTAGCCGAAAGTTCAAAAAGCCGGGCCCGGCGATCTCCACCGGCTCACACAAATCACTGACGTTGAGTTGGGCAACGACCTCCGTCGCGAGTTGACGGGGGGCGACTCCCAGCACCCGAGCCAACGTCATCAAGGCATTGCATTGGTAGTCGCCGAATTTTGTATCGGGCGCCGGCATGACCCGAACTGCGTTGATGTTAGAGCCCGGATGGGAGGTGAGCAGAGCGGCGTGGAGCCGCTTTTCAAGTTCAAGATGCAGCACAGCGTTAACCTTTTGAGCGGAGACCATAGCCAGAGCCAAACCCAAAAGCCCCATCAAAAAACACCAACGGTTAACTGCGCAGGGTCCGTCTACAGGACCGGCGTGAAGCTTTGGTTAGGTTTCAGGGGGGGGCTGGCGTCGCCCCTAGAACAGTAACAATTGGGCACCTGAACAACGAAAAGCGAACGACTGCAAAGGCTGAACGATCTTTAAACGACCGACGCAAACCTAATTAAGCCGGAATCCCGACCTTTCCAGCTGGGACCGGGTGATCAAAGGCAGCGCTTGTCCGGCAACCGTTCCTGCGCCGGGAGAGATCCGTCCCTTAACACCAGAAATCGCACTTTCCTGACGAATAAAGAACGCGGCCGAGGCTCGAAGCCTTCAGCGGCTGGAAAAATAGAAAAATTGTTTGACGATCAACCGTCCGCTTGGGCAAGGTGTTTGCACACACGGAATCTAAACTTAGCCTAGTATGCGTCGCACAACTCTTCTACTCCCGGCAATCGCTGCGATGACGGTGTCGGCCTTTGCGGCCACGTCGAGCAACATCGTTGGTTACGTCAAACTCAACCTGCGTCCCAAATTCAACCTGATTGCAAATCAGTTGGATAACGGGTCTGGCAACAAGGTGGTTGACCTTTTCAAGGCTCCCTTGCCTGAAAACTTCGCGGTCTCCAAATACACAGGCTCCTCCTTTGTGACCATCTCCTTTGTGGATGGTCAATGGGAAGGTGATGACTTGGCGCTCTCTCTGAATCCTGGTGAGGGTGTGTTCGTTAACAACACTGGCGCTGCTTCCACGGTTACGTTCGTGGGTGAAGTGAAGACGGGTAGCTCCACGGTTGCTTTGGCAGCTGACAAGTTCTCGATTATCAGCTCGGTCATTCCTCAGCAATTGAAGTTGGATGTGGCTTCTGGTTTTCCTGCAGCTGAAGGTGATCAAGTTTCCCGTTACACGGGTGCTTCGTTCTTGACCGATAGCATTGTTGACGGCGCTTGGGAAGGTGACAGTGCCGGTGAGGCCCCGACTGTTCAAGTTGGTGAAGCCTTTTTCGTCAAGAATGCTGGTGCTGCGGCAGCTTGGACTCGCACTTTTACCGTTAACTGATCAATCCTTACTAACTGAATTATCTCATGAAGAAGACCGTAACTATCTTCTCCCTCGTTGCGACTGCCTTCGCGCTTCAAGCGGCGGATTCTGCAGTCACCTTTCAGAACAACGTTTTCACCCCTTCGCGGTTGGTGACGTTTGATTCGACGTTTGGCGCTCTTTCGGGCTCTGGCGTTCGTAACGGTGTTGCTGGCACTGCTTCCTACGTGGCTCAACTGTTCACCGTTGTCGGTGGTGTTGAAACCGCGGTTGGAGCAACTGCTAACTTCCGTGCGGCCTCCACTAGTTCCCCTGGAACTTGGTCCGGCGCTAGTCGCACTTTGACCGGCGTTGCTCCGGCCACTGCCGTTAACTTGGTGGTGAAGGTTTGGGACAACAGCGTTGCTTCTTATGAAGCAGCTTCTGCTGGTCAGAACCTCGGGTTTGGTAAGTCTGCCGTGTTCAGCTACACCCAGCCTGATCCGGTTTTGCTGCCTTCCGATACTTGGATGAGCAACTTTGCTGGCTTCTCCATCACCCAAAGCACGGGTGTGATTCCTGAGCCTAGCACGGTCGCTTTGGCAGCCCTCGGCGTGGCTGGTCTGGTGTTCTTGCGCCGTAAGTAATCTCAACTTATTTCTTAAAGGCCGCCCATGAGGGCGGCCTTTTTGTTTTGGCTATGGCATTGCGAACTATTGACTTCGCAACCGGATTCAGAAGAATACAAACGTCTGGCGTGTTCGTCTATCGGTTAGGACACGGCCCTCTCAAGGCTGAAAGATGGGTTCGATTCCCATACGCGCTACCAACGTTCCGTTGCTTTCCTTCCGTTTTTCCATCGGCCCCTTCGTTCAGGCCTAACGAGTGCCTGTTTTTTCGTGGCGACTCTTCCCGTGACTGCGCGCGTCGTCTTGGAATTACCGGTCCGGCGCGAATTTGATTATCTCGTTCCGGCTGAACTTGTTCCCAAGACCAAGCTTGGGAGCCGAGTCACGGTTCCGTTTCAAGGCCGGGAGGTTCGGGCTTCGGTGGTTGGCCTTTTGGATTCTGCCCCAGATCGACCGCTCAAATCTGTGATTGGGGTAGTCGATGAAGTCAGCCTGCTGGTCGATTCGGTGATGAATTTGGCCAAGTGGATCGCCGAGTATTACAACTGTCCCTTGGAGCTCGCGCTCCGCTCAGCCCTGCCGACCGCAGTCCGCCGCACCGAAGCCCGACATCAGCAACGGCTCGTCGTTCAGCTTCGGCCGCCGCCACCTTCCGAGAAACCCCTCACTCCGCTCCAACAGCGAATCGTCGGTTTATTGGAAGAACGGGGTGAAATGGCGTTGGCGGATTTGATTCGAGTCGCTGAAACGACGGCGACGTCGGTTCGCCGGATGCAAACGAATGGGCTGCTTTCAATTGTCGAACGCCGGGTTGAACGTGATCCCCACGCCTCAGATCTATTGGTTTCGACTGCGCCTTTAGAGCTAAATGCTGAGCAATCCGTAGCCACCGGGATCATTATTGCAGCCCTACTAAAAGTGGCCGAAGAACAGGATTCTTCCGTTTCTCCCGAGAAACCGCTGCCGGCGTTCCTGCTTCATGGAGTCACCGGTTCCGGCAAGACTGAGATCTATTTGCAGGCGATAGCCAAGGCGCTTGAAATGGGTGGTGGCGCCATTGTGTTGGTGCCCGAAATTTCCCTTACGCCGCAAACGGTAGAACGTTTCCGGTCCCGGTTCTCGACCAGCCATGACCCAGGTGTGGTGGCGGTGCTGCATTCGCACTTAAGCGACGGCGAGCGACATGATGAATGGCACAAGATTCGCGATGGCCGCGCCCGAATCGTGATCGGCGCCCGATCCGCGATCTTTGCTCCGGTCAAAAGGCTGGCTTTGGTGATCGTCGATGAAGAGCACGAGCACTCTTACAAGCAGGAAGAAACTCCTCGGTATCACGCACGCGATGTGGCGGTAATGCGGGGGCGAATGGAGCGTGCGGTGGTCCTGCTCGGTTCAGCGACCCCATCGCTGGAGAGTTTTCAGAACGCGTTGGCGGGCAAATACCAACTGCTGCAACTCCACCGCCGGGCCTCGGACATTCGGATGCCAGTAGTGCGGGTGGTTGATATGCGCCACGAGCAGCGGGGGGGCAAGCAAGGGGGATCGATAATTTCGTTGCCACTCAAGGAGGCGATCTCCCTACGGCTTGAGCGCCATGAGCAGACGATTCTCTTTCTCAATCGCCGCGGCTACTCGACGTCTTTGCTGTGTGAGCGCTGCGGCTACGTGGCGGGCTGTCCCAATTGTAGCGTATCGCTGACCTATCATCGGGCGGCGGCTCGGCTGCTTTGTCATGTCTGCGGGTATGAAGAGCAGGTGCCAGCACGGTGTCCGGAGGCGAAATGTGGTAATCCGGGTATCCGCTACTCGGGCTTGGGCACCGAAAGGGTCGAGGAAGTTCTCAGCAAGCTGTTCCCCCGCGCTCAAGTGCGACGAATGGATTCTGACACGCTCAAAAGGAAATATGATTACCGGGAAATTTTAGCCGACTTCCGGACGGGCAAGATCGATATTCTACTGGGCACTCAGATGATCGCGAAGGGGTTGGATTTCCCCAACGTAACCCTCGTGGGCATCATTCACGCCGATCTCGGGTTGCATTTGGCCGATTTTCGAGCGGGTGAACGAACTTTCCAACTCCTTACCCAAGTCAGCGGCCGGGCCGGGCGGGGAGACGTTGAGGGCGAAGTCTTCGTTCAGACCTTTACGCCGTTTCATCCGGCGATTCAGTTTGCTCGCCGCCATGATTTCGAGGGGTTTTTCGAACAGGAGATCGAATTTCGCCGACAGCTTCATTATCCACCATTTGCCCGGGTGGCATTGTTAACTCTCAAAGGGCGGAATGACGAAAAGGTCAAATTTTGTGCCGAACACTTGGGCCGAGAACTAAAACGACGAACGGAAGGGTGGCCTGATTTAGTGCTCACCGGTCCCGCCCCGGCGCCGTTGCTACGGGCGGAAACTTTTTACCGGCACCAAATCATGCTGCGGACGCGCTCCATGTCTCGTCTTAGCAAGGAGTTGGCGGACATCAGTGCGACGGTGACGCTGCCTGAAGATGTGACCATCGTCATTGATATCGATCCGGTGAGTCTCTTGTGAGGTCGCTCGGGATCTGACGGCGCCGACTCGGCCTATTTCGGCTCGCCGAGGCAATAGAGGTTTTGCCGGCCGCGGAGGAACAACGCTTTCCCCACGGGCACGGGCGACGCATCGAAACCGTCGTCTAGGTTGTTCTTCGCTAGGGTCTCCAGCTTGGAACCCGCTTTCAGGACCACAGTTCCGCCGTCCCGCCCGACGAGATAGACTCGGCCGGCTGCCGCCACCGGGGACGCGTAAACCCCAGTCAGGCCTTCAATTCGCTCGGCTTCGAAGTGGGCCTTGCCGGTGGTGGCATCGAAGGCGGAGAGCAGTGCGTTATTGCCGCTCAAGAAATAGAGAAAATCGTTCACCAGCAGTGGCGAAGGCACATAAGGGGTGCTCTTGGTGTGGCGCCAAGCGATGGCGTCGGAACCAGTTAGGTTACCTTGGCGGCCCAGTGTGATTGCCTGAAGTTCGGCGCCGCGGAAACCGCTCATCACGTAGACCCGGCTTTGAGCGGCGACGGCGGATGGAATGGCGTTGGCGGTTTGCCCCCCGCTTTCCCAAAGGGCTTCGCCAGTGAGTAAATCGTAGCCGCGGGCTCGGTTGGTGCCGTTGACGACGACCTGCTTGCGACCACCGTGCTCCACGATCAATGGCGTGCACCAGCCAGTGGGTTCATCCCGCTGTTGGCGCCACAGTTCTTTGCCCGTGAGGCGGTCTAGCGCCACAATGAAGTCCTCCCCTTCGTGATCCCACAGGACCACCACGGTGTTGCCACTCAAGGCGGGGGAGCTGCCTTCACCGAAGCTATTCCGTGTGCGCATGTCGCCAAAATCCTTTTCCCAGAGGAGCCGTCCCTTTAGGTCGTAGGCATACGTGCCAAAGGAGCCAAAGTGGGCGATCAACACTTCGCCGTCGGTCACGGGCGAGGCGGAGGCGAACCCGTGATCCCGGTGATGGCCGGCGTGGGGCAGTTGCACTCGTGGGGTGTGTTGCCAAAGCGTCTTGCCGGTCGTTCGGTTAAGGGCCAGCACAGTGAATTGTTGCTCCTCGTCCGGCGCTTCGCTCAGGCCCCCACCGCCGCGCCCTCCGCGGCGACCCGACTCCGGAGCGGGCGTAGGTTCTGCCGCCGGTGGGGCCGGCGTTTTTTTGCCCGCGGGGATTGCGGTGAGAAGGAAGATTTGGTGCTCCCAAACGATGGGAGTGGCCGAGCCTCGTCCCGGCACGGCCACCTTCCACTTCACGTTCTTCGTTTCACTCCATTCGATCGGCGGATTGGCGTCGGGCGAAGCCCCGGTGGCGAGCGGGCCTCGCCAAGCGGGCCAGTTGGCGGCGAACGCGGTCATGGCCCCGCAGCCTAGGACGAGGGCGAGATGGACTGGATTCTTCATTCGGTAGGTTACCTTCGCAGACTTCGAGCGTCGGCGCTTGGTTACGTTTCGTTTGCCGGCCGCCGGGAAGATTTAGGGAATCACCCGAAAGTAGCCCTGAGTCGTTTCAATCAGGTTTGCGTCGTAAGGCGGCGTGACCATCAGCGTTTCCCAATCGCCCGCATGAAGTTGGGCGCGGTGTTGGAGTTTGTAGCCCGGTGGCCAGTTAAGGCGTAGCGAAGAGCTTCCGGGCGGAGGCAGCGCAAAGGTGAGCTCGGGATTCGCCAACGGCGGAGCCAGCTCAAGTCGGGCGACGTAGAACGTGGGAAGGTCGCCGAACAGGGCCCCAATGTTGTAGGGGCGCAGGTCGGGCCACTGATAGCGCAAGTCGCCGAAGTCTAGGGCGGCGGCGGCGGGTTGGAAAAGGGAGAAGCCGGCGGTCCAAACGAGGCCGGAAGCGTTTACGGCGACTTTATATCCGTGGGCATTGTCGAAGGTCTTGAAGTTTGGCGAACCCGTATGCCGGATGAAGTCCTCGCTGCCCTCGGAGCTGAGCTTGGCCACAAAGGTGTCGTGCCCGGTTAACGACGAACCCGCGACGAGGTTCGTGCCGAATGGAACTTGGCGGACGTAAAGCCCGCTCGCCGTGGGGGCGCTGCGGAACCAACCGGTCAGATACACCGAACCTTCGCCGTCGAGCGCCGCGTCATCCACGTTTAACCACCACGCCTTGGCCCACGCGACGTCGCCCGCGGGCGTCACTTTGGCGGTGTAGCCGTAGCCTTTGAGCTGATTTGTCCCGATCTGGAAGGTTAGGTTCGCTTGGTTACCGATGCCGAAATTGCCGGCGATTAGCGCATTGCCGGCCGCGTCCACCAGTAGGCGGAAGGGGTCCACCAACCCGACTGTTGGGCCACTAAAAGTTTGCGACCACAGAAAGGCCCCGGTCGCATCATAGCGGGCGAGGACCCAAGTCTGGGCGCCGTTGTTACCCAGTGGGGCTAGGTTGGTCGGACCAAGGTTGATGGCCTCGACGCGGTTGCCGTAGAAATAGAACCCGCCGGCCCGGTCGAAGGCCACGCGGTAGTTCGCAGGCGTCAGTTCGTGGGGAAGATTCGCCAACGTAACGACGGGCAGTGCGGTTCCGTTGAAGTCGAACCGGTGGACCGTGCGGTCCGCAAAGGCGACGCGCACCCGACCGTCGCCATCAAAATCAGCCGCGACCACGGCCGTGCCGCCGCCCACGCTCTTGGTGTTCCAAAGCGCGCGGCTGTCGGCGGGATCGAGCCGGGTGACCACGTTGCCGACGATGAACACTTCGCCACTCTGGGCTACCAGTGGGGACAGTCTTTGGCTGTTGGGCGTGATCCCCGAATAGCGCCAGGCCCAGTGCCCGTCGGGATTAAATTTCTCCAGCCAAACCGCCGCTCCGCGAGCTGTCTCGGTATGCACCAGGTAAACGTTGCCGGCGTCATCTGCGGCGAGTTGTTCCGGCTGGCCGAGGAAGTTGGTGGCGCTCGTCACCATCGTCCACCCGGTCATGTTCGGGCGGAGTTGCGGCGTCACGTCCACTGGCGCGCTGGTCACGACTCCATAGGCGTTGCTGACGACGAGCGCGTAGCGACCGCGATTCGTGCGCTGGAGGTCGAGGAAGGTGAGCAGGCGGTTAGTCGCGCCCGGGAGCGGCGCGCCGTTGAGCAGCCATTGGAACGTCGGGGCCGGGACGCCAGTGGCCCGGCCAGTGAGTGTGAGCGGGTCCTGTAGCAAACCGGTCTGCGCACTGGGTAACACCGTAATTAGTGGCGCGGCGGGCTCAAAACTGGGCGCGAGCCGGGCGATGAAGACATCCGTCGGGTTGGCGGTCGCGTTGTTGGTAGAAAACAGCTCGACCGTGTCGAACCGCTGGCCCGAGGTGCGGGTGAAGGCGGAAGTCGTGCCGCCGGAGAGCGAACCGATGGCGACTAATTCGTCCGTGGGGCTAACGGCGAGCAGCCGGGTGTTTGCGCTGCGCGGATCGTCGGTAAAGGGTAATATTTCATCCAATGCCCGCGCCCACAGCAGCGTGCCGCTAGGCGTGAATTTGGCGAGCACCGTGCCCGCAAAGGGACGACGACCGACACTGGCGGCGCCGAGCGCGATGGGTTGGTTGAGCGCGTTGACCGGGAAGGCGTCGGCCAGCGCCACGTTGCCGGCGGCATCAAGGGCGAGCCGGGCACTGGCGAGGCCAGAGAGTGAGTCGGCGTTGCCCACGGTTTCCAGAGTTTGCGCCCACTGGAGTTCGCCGGCGGGATTGAGCCGGGCGAGGTAGCGTGAGCCGACCGCCAGCCCTGGCTGCAGGGTCACGGAAGTTTGGTTGCGCGTGGCGGTGAAAAATACGGAGCCCGTCGCATCGGCCACCGCCGCCGGAATCAGAGTTTCGGCCAGGAAGCTGTTGAAGAGGCCGCCGAAATTTTTCACCCACACTGGGGTTCCGTCCGGGGCGAGTTTCGCGACGAAGCCATCGGTCGCGTAGAAGGTTTGCGTGGGTGAGTCTATGCGCTGGGTGGATTCCACGGTGAGGTTACCGAACTTCGCCCTGCCTTTGAACGAGCCGGCGAGGAAGAGATTGCCGGCGGCGTCGGTCGTGAAACTGGTCAGTGTGTCGTCGTTGGTGCCGCCATAGCCGCGCACCCAGAGTAATTGGCCGTCGAGGCTGTATTTCGCGACGTAGAGGTCCCAAGTCCGGTCGAACGCGGCGGGGGCGCTATTCGTGAGCGTGACCCCGCCGATGGGGTAGGAGAGCCCGCCGATGAACGGGACGTTGGTCGCCCCGAACCGGGTCTGGCCCCGGAACCGGCCGGCGACCAGCACGCCCTCGCTCGCTGGCTGTAGCCCGATGACTTCGGCTCCATGCACGAGGCCGGAGGTGTCGATGGCGTTCGTGCTCGGACCAGCGGCGGTGAGCGACCAAACGTTGGTTACAGTAAAGTTTGTCCTCCCGCCGGCGACCAACGGGACGGGGCGCACGCGGCGCAGGAAGAAATCGCCCTTGTCCCCAATGTGGCCGCCGAGGATGGCGCCGCCTTGTCCGTCCGGGAGCACGGCGCGGATTTGGGCGGGAGAACCGGACACCTGCCAGTTCGTCCGGCCGTCGGGCGTGAGGAAGTTGAGTCGGTCAACCGTGCTGGAGCCGCCGCCAAAGGTGTGCGAGCGCACCGCGAGCAACAGCGCGTTGTCATCCAGCACCGCGACGGCCGTGGGCTCGTCCAGCGCCGTCGGGCTGCCGAATTCCAACGCGCTCACCACCGGCGGGGCGTCTGTCTCGGTGAAGCCGCGCACGGTTAACGTGGCTGCGTTGCCTCGGGTGACCGAGGTCACCAAGTAGGGCGGTTGACCGAAGCTCTTGTCCGGATTGGGAAAGAGATTCGTGACGTTCACCGAGTAGGTGCCGGCATCGGTTGGTTGCAGGTCTGGCAGGCTGAGTTGGACGCGCTGGTTGACCCCGCCGGGCGTGGGCGGAGTCCCCAACTGAGTTCCTGTCGGGAGGTAAACGCGGGCCTTCAGGTCCAAGGGCGCGCCGTCCTTGAACCAAGCGAACGAAACAGGATTGGGGCTCACGACTTCGAGCGTGAACGTATTGGTCGCCGGCCGCCGGTTGCCGAGCACCCGGAAAGTGCCCGCTTGGCTCTGGTGGTTGTTACCGCCCACCGTGACGCCAAATTGGCCGTCCTCGAACGCTTCCAGCCGCGAGATGTCGCCGGCCCGGGGGAAGTTCGTGAGTGTCAGCGCGAGGTAGTTGTCCGCCGCGGGCGCGAAGGCCCAAGTCCCGGTCGCCGCCCCCGCGCCGGTGTTCTCGCCGACGTAGAAGCGGTTGCTGACGCCCAACGCCAGTTGCCACAGGCCGTCACCGCGAAAAGGGGCCAGGCCGCTGGTGACCCGGAAGGCGAGCGTGTGGGTGGTTTCTTGAGTGCTGAGATTCGTCACGATCAAACCCTGCCTAAGCGCGACGAAGTTGAATTCACCAATGCCAACCACGGTGTTTGTCAGGTCGGTGACGAGGGTGGCCGGGGTCGGCGGTTTCATGGTTACCGTCGCGACCGTGCTCGTCACGCCGCCGAAGCGGTTGGTGGCGATGAAGCGATAGTCGCCGCTGGTGCTCGGTAGAACCGCGAAGGCGTAACTGTTCGTAGTCGGGCCGGTGAGCGTGGAAAATTGCTGGCCGGGCAGGCCGCCCAACAGCAACAGGTTTGTGCCCGCGTGCTCCCAGAACACGGTCAACGGCGCCTCGCCGTTGAAGGCGACCGACACATTGGTGGTGGCGCCGAAGTCCGCGCTGAACGTGGCGGGCTGGTTCAACAGGATGGGTGGCCCTGAGGGCAACAACGTTACCTGGGCGACTCGACTCGTCACGCTGCCGCCAGGGGTCACCGTCGCGACTACGGAGTATTCGCCGGCGCGGTTGGGGTCGCTGCTATTCACGAAGAGGGTCGCCGCGTTGACGTTGGGAATCGTCGCACTGCGCAACAGATTCGTTCCGGCGTGGAGCCACTGGTAATTGATCGCGCCGTCGGCTAGGGCGGCGACACTGAGTTGAACGGGTTGGCCTGCGAACAGGGCGAGATCCGTCGGTTGTGTGGTGAGCTGGGGCGGCCCGGGGAGGATCAGGTCCACGTGCACTACGCGGCTGGTGAGGGAGTCGCCGAACGCGTTGGTGATGACCACGAAATAGTCACCAGCTCGGGTGGCGTCGTTGGCCAAGAGGTTCAGCGTGGCCAAGCCGAAGGCTTGGCCGCCCCCGCTGGGTAAGGAGGCCCCGTCCTTGAACCATTGGTAGCCGGCGGTGACCTCCGTGGTGAATTGAGCGGTGAGGCTGAGGCTCTGACTCAACTTTATTGTGCCCCCGTTGGGTTGCTGCGTCATCACCATCGCGGCGGGTGGGCGAACGGTGATCGTAGCCACTCGGCTGGTCACCGTGGCGAAGGCGTTGGCCACCACGACGAGAAAGTCCCCGGCGCGTTCCAGTGAATCTTGGCTGAGGTTGAGGAATTGGTTCGTCTGGCGTGGCAGATTCGTGTGGCTGTGAAACCACTGAAACGTGGGCGGGTTGCCGCTCGTGGCGGTGACGTTGAGGAATAGGCTCTCGCCCGCACCGATGGTCTTCGACTCTGGCTGGACCGTGATGACCGGCGGGGCGGGGGCGGGCGGCACGGGCAAGCGGAACATGCCGAAGATGTTCTGGAAGCCGTCCACGAAGGCTTGGGCGAAAAGCAACTTGCCATCGGGCTGCATGGCGAAGGCGCGCGTGGTCAGCGTGCCGAGGCCCACGACGCCCCGATCATTGACGGCATTGGGCAGGTCGAGACTGCCCGTGAGCTTTCCGGCCGCGGTCAGGTAAAAAAAGCTGACACGCCGATCGCCAGCCGTCGGGTTCCGCACCAAGACTGCGCCGCCGTCGGGCAGGAAGGCCGCCGGCACCGGATGCACCCCCTGGTTGTTCGGCTGGGTCAGGAAACTGAAGCTTGCGTCCCGCGTGCCATCGCCCGCGAGGCGCAGGATCTGCGGGGAGAAGTCATTGGGCGGCGCGACGTAGCCGGCGACCAAGGTGCTGCCGTCCGGCGCGACGACGAAGCGACTCTCGTCCTGTAATTGGAAGGGGAATTTGAACGTGGGGTCCAACGCGCCGTCCGCCTTCAGCCAGAACAGATTTTGCAAGCCGCCGGAACTGGGGTTGTTGTCGCCTTGGAGCGCGAGCGTATGGCCGTCCGCTTGGGCCTGTAGTTGGAGCGCCTGCAATCCCGGGTTGATGCCGCTGACGTAGCGGAACGTCGCGTCCGGCGAACCATCGGCGTTCAGTCGGGCTGGGCCGAAAGCACCCACGCTGGTGAGGAACGTGTTGTAGAGCACTTTGCCGTCGGCCTGGACGGTGAGCCCGGTGAGATGGCTGGCGGCGTTCGCGTTGAAGGTCGGGTCCACGCTGCCGTCCGCGTGGAAGCGAATTATATTCGTTCGGGCCACGGCGCCGGTGGTGAATAACGACGGCTGACCAGCGGCGATGAACCGTCCGTCTGGCAGCCGCACCAGCGCCGTCACAACCGGTTTTCCGAACGGACTGGTTGCGCCGACCGGCGGGGCAAAAGATTCGTCGAGCGAGCCGTCGGCATTGAGTCGCGCCAAGCCCGGACGTGGCGTGCCGCCGAGGGTCGTGAAATTCCCTCCGAGGAGGATCTTGCCGTCGGGCAGCACGAGGGAGGCGTTGGGCAATCCGTCCATGGGCAACGTCTGGAACGTCGCGTCCCGGTTCGCGGGTAGCGCCGCGACAAGGTTGAACCCCACCAAGCCCAAGGCGGCAAGGAGGGTGAAACGACCGCCGGCCCGGTGGTGGCTGGTCCGGGCAAAAAATGAATCCATGTCAGTAAACGCCCAGAGTCCAAGGCGTGTTCCGATGAGGAGCGTCGCTAGGGAAATGCAAAATACGTAATCCTACGTAGTGGTCACTGCGGTCGCCCGCTGGGTGGCCAATTCATCCTACCTCAAGTGGACCCATGGCTTGACCCCGTGCCCGGCAGCTTCGCAGGGTGGGGATGTGCTCGCCCAGATCAACTCCGCTGCGGTTCAAGGTATTGAAGCGTTTTCTATCGAGGTGGAGGTGGATTCGAACTTTGGCCAGACCAACATCGTCGTAGTGGGGCTGCCGGATGCCGCGGTGAAGGAGTCCCGCGATCGAGTCATGACGGCGCTCACGAACTCTGGGTTCCGGTTCCCGATGGGGCGCGTGACCATCAATCTGGCCCCGGCCGATGTGCGCAAGGAAGGTCCCAGCTTCGATCTACCCATCGCCTTGGGCACTTTGGCCGCCACGGAACAGATCGAGCCGGTGGCGCTGGCGGACTACGCGATCGTGGGCGAACTCGCGCTCACGGGAGCCGTCCGGACCGTGAAGGGGGCCCTAGCGATTGCCCTCCGGGCCAAGGCTCAAGGCCTGCGGGGAATCCTCGTTCCCCGGGACAATGCGGCTGAGGCCGCGGTCGTGGTCGGGTTGGATGTCATCCCCGTGCAGAACCTCCGCGAAGCCGCCTTGTTTCTCGAAGGCCACGTCCAGATTGCACCCCTCCGAGTGGATACGGCGGCCCTGTTTAACCGGCCGCCGGCGGACGATTTGGACATGGCCGACGTGAAAGGGCAGGAGTCAGTGAAACGCGCCCTCGAGGTCGCTGCCGCCGGCGGCCACAACCTGCTGCTGATCGGTCCGCCTGGCACGGGCAAGTCGATGTTGGCGAAACGGCTCGCGACGATTCTGCCACCGCTGACCCTCGAAGAGGCGCTGGAGACGACCAAGATTCACAGCATCGTGGGGCAACTAGCCCCGGGGCAGGCGCTGGTGACCACCCGGCCGTTTCGTTCGCCCCATCACACCGCGAGCGATGCGGGGCTCTTGGGCGGGAGTATCAATCCCACGCCGGGCGAGATTTCGCTCGCGCACCACGGCGTGCTGTTCCTTGACGAATTACCCGAATTCAAACGGAGCGTGCTGGAGACCATGCGGCAGCCCTTGGAAGAGGGCCGGGTCACGATTTCCCGGGCGGCGGGCACGATGACGTTTCCGTCCGAATTCATGCTGGTCGCGGCGATGAATCCGACGCCCGACGGAAAAATGCCCCACGAGAGCAAGTCCTCACCCCGCGAGATCCAAAACTATCTCGGCCGCATCTCAGGCCCGCTGCTGGACCGCATCGACATCCACATCGAGGTGCCGCCGGTGAGGTTTGCCGAGATGACCAAGGCTGCGCCCGGTGAATCCAGCTCGACCATCCGTGACCGGGTAATCGTCGCGCGGGAACGGCAGTTGGCGCGCTTCGCCGATCGCCGGATCACCTGTAATGCCCGAATGGGCGCCCGCGAGCTGAAGCAATTCGTGCCGCTGGACGAAATGACGTTGCAGATGCTCAAGAACGCCATGACCGAGTTGAACCTGTCCGCCCGCGCTTACGACCGCATCCTCAAGGTTGCGCGAACCATCGCCGATCTGGCGGGCAGCGACGCCGTCACCCACGAACATGTCTTCGAAGCGGTGCAATATCGTTCCATGGACCGAAACCTGTGGGGGTGAATCGACCCGCGACTGCCCGCGTTACGCGGCCAGATACCGCACCACCGCCTCGGTGCGGGTCTGCACTTGGAGCTTGTCGTAGATGCTCCGCAGGTGCGTGCGCACTGTTGTGGTGCCGATGCCCAGTTGATCGGCGATTTCCTTGTAGAGCAGCCCCTTGGCGAGCGCATTGAGGATTTCCCGTTCGCGCGGCGTGAGGGTGGGCAGGGGGAGCGGCGCCGCGGCGGCGGTCGGTCGGGGGCCAGTTGGGTCCTGAAATGACGCCACCACCTTGCGCGCGATCAGGCTGCTCATCGGGGAGCCCCCGTCCACGGCTTCGCGGATGGCTTCGAGTAGTTCTGCGGGTGGTGTGCGCTTGAGTAGGTAACCGCTCGCCCCCGCCCGCAGTGCGGCGAAGATTTTGTCGGCGTCTTCATACACCGTGAGCATCACCACCAGCAGGGCCGGATTGCGCCGCTTCAGCTCGGCCACGCATTCGATACCCGAGCGGCCGGGCAGGTTGATGTCCATGAGCACCACGTCGGCGATGTCGGCGACGGATCCGGCCAAGGTCTCCTCCGTGCTGCCGAAGGCGTTGACGCAGCGATAGCCCTCCGCCAACTCGAACAGCGAGATCAGGCTGGCGCGGATGCGACTATCGTCCTCGACGAGGGCGACGCGGATGGGGTCGGCGGAAACCGGCATAGTCACGCCGCGGTTATCGCAGTTCCGCGCGCCGGGCAACATCGTCCAAAAGGAGGAGGCGGAAGCCGCCCGGCTCTCGTCCAAAGGGAGGATGCCGGAAGGCCCGGGCCGCGTGCTAAACCAGAAGCAGCTATGGAACACCTTTGGTTCTTCTCAACGCTGCGGCGTAACGTGGCCGTTGGTTTGGGGCTGCTGCTGGGGCTGACGGCGGCGCTCGCCCAAGGCACCGCCTTCGCTTATCAGGGCCAGTTGACCGACGGGCCGGCCGCGGCCAATGGCACCTACGACCTGCGCTTCGTGCTCTGGGACGCTGCGACCGACGGCGCGCAGCAGGGCACGGCGCTGACACAGAGCGGGGTGGAGGTGACTCACGGACTGTTCACCGCCACCTTGGACTTTGGGTCGCAGTTCATCGGCACTTCCCGCTGGCTGGAAATCGCCGTGCGGACGAACGGCGCGGCGACCTTTACGACGCTGGCGGAGCGGCAACCGGTGCTGCCCACGCCCTACGCCATCCACGCCACCACCGCCGCGACGGTGACCGGCAGTGTGCCCGCCAGCCAAGTTACCGGGATACTCACCTCGGCCCAGATCCCCAGTCTGGACGCCGGTAAGCTCACTTCGGGCGTGTTCACCGGCAACGGCAGCGGGTTGACTAGCTTGAACGCCTCGGCACTCGGTTTGGGCACGGTTCCCTTAACGCAGATACCTGACCTAGAGGCGGGCAAAGTTACGACGGGAACGTTCAACGCCGCGCGTATTCCCGGCTTGGATGCCGCCAAGATCACCAGCGGAGTGTTTTCGCCGGACCGGATTCCGCCGCTGGATGCCAGTAAGATTTCCGGGGGCACGTTTACCGGCAACGGTGCCGGACTGAGCGGGATTCCGCTCAGTGCGCTGGTTCAAACCAACTATTCGGTAACCGCCTGGGGCTACAACGCCTTTGGCCAAACCAATATGCCGGGTAGTCTCAGTGGAGTTGTGGCCTTCGCGGCCGGCCAATTTCATAGCTTGGCGCTTCTGGCGGACGGCTCCGTGGCGGCTTGGGGCAGCAACGGCGAAGGCGAATCGACGGTGCCAAGCGAGCTCGGTGGGGTGGTGGCTGTCGCGGCTGGCGCCGGTTACAGCTTGGCATTGAAGGCGGATGGCAGGGTAGTGGGTTGGGGCGTCAACTACGCCGGTCAAACGACGGTGCCGGCCGATCTCAGCGGTGTGGTAGCCATCGCGGCCGGTGGCAGTCATGGCCTAGCGCTGAAGGTGGATGGCACGGTGATAGCCTGGGGGGACAACCTCGACGGCCAAGCGAATGTGCCGGCCGGTCTCAGTGGGGTGGTGGCCATCGCGGCCGGCAACTTTCACAGCCTAGCGCTGAAGGCGGATGGCACGGTGATAGCCTGGGGTTATAACCTTGACGGCCAAGCGAATGTGCCGGCCGGTCTCAGTGGGGTGGTGGCCATTGCGGCCGGCGGCAGTCATAATCTGGCGCTAAGGGCGGACGGCACGGTGGCAGCTTGGGGCAATAGCGCCAACGGCCGGACTACGGTGCCGGGTGGGCTCGGTGAGGTGGTGGCCATCGCAGCCGGTAGCGGTCATAGCCTAGCGCTGCAGGCTACGGTTGATAGCGCGACCTTAGCCCGGCTGGATCAGGGCAACGTCTTTCGCGGCGCCGTTTCCGCCCTCGGGTTCTCCGGCGACGGTTCCGGCCTCACGTCGCTGAATGCCTCGGCGCTGAGTGCCGGCACGGTGCCCGTGGCGCAAATCCCGAACTTGGACGCCGGGAAGATTACGACCGGCACGCTGGCGGATGCCCGGCTCAGCGGGAATGTGGCCTTGGAAAACGGGAGCCCGGTGTTTACCGCCGCTGCCGGTGCCCGCGTCGCGAGTTTCACCGGTGCGCGGACGGGGGACTTTAACGCGGCCGTGGTCCACGTGGAGAACACCCAAACCGGCCAGACTGCTGCGCCCGCCTTGCGCGTGCTGGGGCGGGGTGGTGATACCGAAGGCGCCCTGAGCGTGTCGGCCAATGCCGGGACAATCGCGCGGTTTGGAAATTTCACCGCTTGGGTCGCAAAGTTGGACAACTCCGGGAATTTTTCCGCCACCTCGTTTGTCACCCTGAGCGACCGGAATAAGAAGGCGGGGTTTGAAGCGGTGGACGCGGAGGCGGTGCTGGCGAAGGTGGCGGCGCTACCGCTGACGACGTGGCACTACACGAACGACGCCGCAGCCACACCGCACCTGGGCCCGATGGCGCAGGATTTCCACGCGGCCTTCGGTCTGGGGGCAGACGCCCAGACCATCGCTACGGTGGACGCCGACGGCGTGGCGCTGGCCGCGATCCAGGGGCTCCACCGCAAGACCGAGATGTTGGCTGCCGAAAACGCGGAACTGCGTGGTGAACTGGGCGAACTCCGGGCGCTCGTCCGCCAGCTTCAGCAAGAGCTCAACCCGAACCGTCCATGAACCGACCGAATCCAGCTCCAGCCCCGATGGTCGGGCCGAACTCCAGCGCGGAGTGGCGGCTTTCCAGCCACCAGTATTACCCCCGTCAGCGCCGACGTCAGACGGCGCTGATCGCCTCGGGAACGCGAGAGACGCGTCACCTTGTCTCCTCCGGGTGCGGCTCGTCGGCCGCTGGGAGACCGCCGCTCCGAGCCTGGCTCATGGCGTTATGCGTCCTGCTCGCCGGTGGCCGGATCGCCGCGGCTGACTACGCGGTGGCGCGACACACGTTGGCCGGGGCGGCGGCGAGCCGCGGCGGGGATTTCTCGGTGCGCGGGAGTATTGGGCAGGCGGTGGCAGGACCGTCGAGCGGCGCGGGGGCGACGGTGCAAAGCGGCTTCTGGAATCTGCTCACGCTGCCCAGCCTGCTGGCACCGGCAGAGGATACGGTGGAGTTCTTGGCGAACCGGTCGGTGAAGGTGCCGCTCGCGACGCTGGTGGCGAACGACCGTTCGCTGCTGGGTTACGGCGTCACACTGGTGGCGGTGGCCCCGGTCACGGCCAACGGCGGCACGGTCAGCGTGTTGGGGCAATGGCTCGTCTATCACCCCCCGGCCGGCGCGGTGGCAAACGACCGATTCACCTACACGCTGTCCGATGGCCAGCCCGGCAGCCAACACACGATCACCGGCACGGTGCGCCTCCAGGTCGAGGCCCCGACGGATGGTGGTCCGGCCCCCAACGCGGCACGCATCACTTGGGTGGGTGACGACGTGGAGATCACCTTCATCGGCGTGCCGTTCCGCGCCTACCGCGTGCAATACACCGCCGATAGCACCCCACCCTTTCATTGGCAGGACGCCGCCCTGCCTGTCCTGCACACGGCGTCGGCTAACGGCGTGTTTCTCCATGTGGACGTGAACCCGGCCGAGGCGCTGCGGCTTTACCGTGCGGTGGCTCAACCTTGAAGAATTAAGCATGCGAAATGGACCTATGAAAAACGAGAGCGGCCAGGTTTTGCCCCGGAACGGTGCCGGGCGAGTCAGTGGAGCAGGGCGGTGGAACCGCCGCCTCGCCAGCGCGTGGGGTGTCCCCGTCGCCGCGTTGAGCTTGGCCCTCAATGCCCACGCGTTGATCGTGACCGAGCCGGTCCGCACGTATTCGGTGAGTTACACGCTCGACGATCTGCAGGCCGTGCCGGTGGGCTTTGAAATCACCGTGGGCGATTCGGCCATCCAAGCGCTCACCCGCGTGGAAGTCAGCTTTCGCTTGGTCGGGGTGACGCCGGGGGCTGGCTTTGCCAGCGAGATGTTTGTCTCGCTCACCCGCGACTTTGCCACCACTGCCGTCCTACTGAACGGCGTTGGCATCACGCCGAACGACCATCTTGGCCAGGGTTACGATGGCTGGGAGGTGACCCTGCGGGATGACGCGGCCAACGGCGACCTCCACGCCGCCTCGCTGGTGGCGGGCGTGTTGAGCGGCACTTGGGCGCCGGACGGTCGTTCCTTGGCCACGGATACTGTGCGGCCGCTGCAACTCGGTGGTTTCAACGGCGAGACGGGTAACGGCGTGTGGCGACTGAACGTTGCGGACCTCGAACTCGGCGGCCAAATGCGGTTGGAAAGTTGGTCACTCGCCCTGACGGGCGACACGCAGGTGCCCGAGGCCGCCACTGGGGCGGCCGTGGTCGCCGTGGTGGGCGGGGCGCTGCTGAGTGTCTGGCGGCGACGGGGCCGCTGACGGCGCGGGGCGATTCATCGCGGGGCGGGTTCCGGCCAGCGGCCTGGGGAAGCTGCGGAGGTGGGCCTAGGGAGGGAGCGTCAACCGGGACCTGTCCCACGATGAATCGCAACGCGGGTTGCTAGTTCCCGAACGGCAGTTCCAACGTCACCTGCGTGCCCACCCCCAACTGACTGGTGATCTCGCCCCGGCCGCCTGCAAGTCGGGCACGTTCGCGCAGGTTGTTGAGTCCGTTGCTAAACCGGCCCGACGTGGTGGGGTCGAAGCCGCGCCCATTATCGGTGAGTTCCAACCGCAGGGTCTGCCCTTCAAGGGTGGCGCGCACGGTCACTTCAGTGGCGCCCGAGTGCTTGAGGGTGTTGTTCAGCGACTCCTTCACCAACAGCAGGACGTGATGACGCGCGACCGCAGGCACGGGATCCGCGGGCAGGATCGCCGGTAGATCTAGCCGGCACGCGAGCCCGGCGGGACGCACAAATTCTTGGGCGAAGCCGCTCAGATACTCCACCAAACCGATGACGGTGTCGTGCTCCGGGTCCACGCTCCAAACCATCGCGTCGAGGTTGCGCACCACTTCGCGGGAAAGGTCGCCAAGCTCGTTCAACCGCGTTTCCGTGGCGGCGGGATCTTGCAGTTGTCGGCGGGCGAGTTCGCTGAGCAGGCCGATCTGCGTGAGGCTGGCGCCCACGTCGTCGTGCATGTTGCGGGCGATGCGGGCGCGCTCACGGTTCACGGCCTGCTCGCGTTCGAGTTCGGCGACTTGGAGCCGCAACCGGCGCTGGGAGAGCCACCGCACTCCTCCCGCCAACAGGATCAGCGCGCCGGAGGCCACCGTCAGACGGAACGGCAGCGTCTGCCAGAGGAAGGGCCGCACGGTCACGGCCAAGGTCGCCCCGAGGTCGTTCCACACGCCGTCATTGTTCGCGGCCGTGACTCGGAACGTGTAGTTGCCGGGCGCTAGGCGGGTGTAGGCGGCGGCACGGGCGTTGCCGGTTTCGCGCAGTTCCTCTTCTAGTCCGACGAGGCGGCAGCGGAACCCGTTGCGTTCGGGAGCCACCAAGCTGAGTGCGGTGAACCGGAACTCGGTGAGCAAGGTGCCCGGCGGAATCTCGACCCGCCCAGATCGCAGTTCCAAGGCGTTTCCGTCGGCCGTCACCGCCTCGATCACCACCGGCGGAGTGATGGGATTCTTGGGCAAGTTCTTCGGGTCAATGATGGCCAGCCCATTCAACGTGGCGAACCACAGCCGCCCGTCCGGACCTTTCCAGACGGCGGGTTGGATGCCCCCGCTCTCGTTGGAGGGCATACCATCGGCGCGGTCGAACCGGGTGGTTTCGATCCGCGGGCGACGACCTTCGCAGAACTCGTCCAGCTCGGATTTGGCGCAGCGGAAAACCCCTCGCGGGGTGCCCCACCAGAGGGCGCCGTGATCGTCGGCGACGATGGATTTGACCGTCTCGACCGGCAGCCCGTCGGCGGCCCGGAGCGCGGAGAATTTTCCCGCCTTCAGTCGAGTCAGGCCGCCCCCGCCGATCCATAGCGTGCCGTCCGCGTCACGGAACAGCGAACGCACGTGGTCATGGGCGAGTCCGTCAGCGCGGGTGAAAGTGCGGACGCCGGTTTCGTCTACGCGGACAAGTCCGTGGTTGCCGCCGGCCCAGACGGCGCCCGCGCCGGCCTCGGCCAGGGCGCCGACGTAATTGTCGGGCAGGCCGTTGGTCTGGGTCCACCGGCGGAACTGTCCCTGCGCGCGCCGCGACAGCCCTTCAGCCCCGCCCACCCAGAGCTGGCCCAGCGAATCTTCCAGTAGGGCGAAGACCGGTCCGCCGATCAGGCCGGGTGCGTTGGCCGGCAGCCAAGCCGTCGAGGGGCCGTCCCCCGGGGGCAGTTCAAGCAGGCCCAAGCCATACGTGCCCACCCAGGTGCCGCCGTCTTTTCGCGGCCAAATGCACCACGCGAGCTGGCTGTCGTTTAACGCCGGCGGCCGCAGCACCTGTTCGAAGCGGCGGCCGTTGAAGCGCTGCACCCCGCGGCCGTGCACCGCCGTCAGCACTTCGCCCTCGGGCCGGACCGCCACCGACAGCACGACTGGCCGGGAAAGCCCTTCGGCAGTGCCCACGGCCCGCACGCTGCGGCGGCGTAGGCGGAACAACCCGGCGCCATCGGTGCCGATCCAGAGGTTGCCTTCGCGGTCTTCCAGAGCCGCGCGGTGGGCGTTGCTGGCCAGAGCCGTTTCCCGTCCGACTTCAGCCCAAGCACCCTCCGCACTCCGCCGGAACAGGGGCCCTTGGTTCAGGCACCAAATGGTTCCGTCCCGCTGGCGGCAAAAGCGGGCTCCGGAGCGGCTGGGAAACGGGAATCGGTCGAACAGGTCCAGCGAGCCCTCATGGTGCCGCAACAAATGTGTGGCCCGGGGAACGCCTTCCAGCAGAACCGAGCCGTCCGGCAACGGCACGATTCCGCTCCCCGCACGGCCTGCGCCCGTGGGCTTGAAGCGGTGCCACTGGTTCTGTTCGAGGTAGGCAAATTCGCCCCCCTGCTCGGTCCAGAGGCGGCCGGAATGGTCGAAGACCAGTTGCCACAGTTCCCCCCAGTCGGGCCGGGGTGCCTCTGCGGCCACCACGAAGCGTTGCCCTTCCCGGCGCAACAGGCGTCCGTCCTTCGCTCCGGCCCACACCGTCCCGTCCGGAGCGACCTCAATCCGGGGTGAGGTGCCGCCCGGCAGCCCCTCCGCTTGGGTAAGTCGGTGGAAGTGGCCCGCCGCATAATGGGCGACGGGGCCATCCGATCCGCTCAGCCACAGCCCGTTTTCCAGGTCAGCGCTCAGGTAGGTGTAATAGCTGGCGAGCTCGGGCACTTGGTCCGGATCAAACACCTCGAAACGCACGCCATCAAAGCGGGCCAGACCGCCAAAAGTGGAGAGCCAGAGATAACCGTCGGCCGTCTGTGCGAGGGCGATGACTGAGTTCTGCGGCAGGCCGTCGTCGGAAGTCCACTGCTGGATCAGGTATTCGCCGGACGCGGAGGGCAAAGGGGGGCTGTCAGCGGCCACGCGCCTGCAAGTCAGGCCGCCGCCCAAGAATAGGACGCCGGCAACGACCAAACGGGCAAACGCTGGGTTCACGTCGAAAGGGTGCCAAGAAAGGTGGCGACCGAAAAGCGTGGCTGTTTCTGGAGCGCGGCCATGGATGAACGTCGCCGGGTCTGGTGGTGCCCGGCGGCCTGCATCTGGGCTCGGGCGCTGTGGTTACGACTGGATCAGAAACGGGACGGTGCCGCGCGTTTGGAGGCGGCTGACTTGGGCGATGAAGCCGCTCGACGACGTCCTTGGGCCAACCACACTTCCCGCCGTGAGCGAATTGTGTGTCCGCCGGGCCGTGCGGGAAGACTGTCCGGCGATTTTGGCCATCTACAACGACGCGGTGCTGACCACCACGGCGAGTTACGACTATGAGCCGCGTCTGCTGGCGCACCGGCTCGAATGGTTTGACGCCCATCAGCGCGATGACTTCGCGGTGTTCGTGGCGGAAGAAGTCGGCGCGGACGGCGTGAAACGGCTGCTCGGGTGGAGCGCGCTCAACAAGTTTCACGATCGAGTGGGCTACCGTTTTACGGCGGAGAACTCGGTTTACGTCGCGTCGGAGGCCCGTGGGCGCCGCGTCGGTTCGGCCTTGTTGGGGCCCCTCATTGAAGCCGCCCAAGCCCGTGGTCTACACGCCATCCTCGCCGTCATCGACGCGGAGAATGAGGCCAGCCTCCGGCTGCACGCGAAATTTGGTTTTGTCAGGGTGGGCCTCTTCAAACAGGTCGGCTTCAAGTTCAACCGCTGGTTGGACGTAGCCTACTTGGAGCGGTTGTTGGATTGAAGCCGGCTCCGCCCGTCGGTTGGGCTCAGGGATAAAGCCTCGGCGAGCTAGTCGCGTGGCCACCTCACTGGCGGACGCTGGGGGCTGGCCCCCCGGAACCCAGCGAGCCTTGGCGGCGCGGTGGCCGCACCGAAAAAATCAGCGCAGAAAAACGACTTGAGTGCGCGCCATGTGGTCGTGCAGCGCCCGTTTTTCCGGACTTAGCAAGATCATCAGATAACCCAACCCAAAGGTTAGTTTGCTGATCCAGTCGGCGCCTTGCCGTCCTAGGGCCTGCCGCCAACTGATAGGAGAACCGTCGAGGCGGACGACGCGGAGGCCAAAGATCCGCTTGCCGGGGGTGGCACCGCGCAGGGCGTTGAAGAGCACGAAATAGGCGAACGTGAGCGGAATTTCGATCGCCCCCATCACCAACAGGTAATGGCCCAAAATTTTGAAGTCCGGGCTGGCGGATTTGACCTGGGCTTGGGCGGCTTCCTGCAAGCGTCCCAACTCTTCCGCCCAAGGCAGGGTGACAAACGTCACCAGGCAGACCAGAAACAGCCAATCAAACAGGTAGGCGGCCAAGCGCACCAAGAAGCCGGCCGGTCGCAGAACCGGCGTTTCCGACGGGACGACGGGTGGGGGCGCGGTGGGTTGAGGCAGATCCCACTTCAACTCCTCACGGCTGCCCGCCGGTAGCCAGCGCCGCTCGTCACTGCGCCAAACTGGGGTGCCGGGGGCGAGGCGGGCATCCTCGGACCATTGCCGGATTTCTTCCAGCGAAGCCGGGCCGTATTCGTGTCCATCGCCACCGATGATTTTATATTCCACCGCCATGATTTCGCGCTGGATAGCGGCGGAAACGAGGCGTCGCAAATGGAATCAGTCCCCGCGCATCCGCTTTTGGAGGTCGCGGGCGATTTGAAACCCCTTGAACACCTCAAATAACGCCCACGCCCGGATGGCCGTGGCGAACCAAGCGGCGGCCAGCGCGGCATCCAATAGGCGCAGCGCTACGAGGACGGCGCCGATGATGAAGGCCCACTGTTTTCCGCGATGAGCAAAAACGCCGACCGCCAGCAACGCCGGGCCGAAAATGATGAGCCGCACCACGGCTCCGGGAGGGGCGCCTTCGCCCCCGAAGAGCGCCATCAACCCGAACACCAACTCCATGCCGGCGATCCACCAGAACCAACTGCCGTGCGCCCGCATTTCAGCGACCCGATTCGGGTCCATGTCGGCGAGGGTGAGTCCGCGTCCGCGCGTCGTTCGGGCGGATTCGTCGCTCACTGGGGTGGCTGGAGCACTGTTCGGCCAGGTAAACTCCTGATAGTCGCCTGCCGGGGACCAAGTCGCGCTGTCGCTCCGCGACATTTGGGTTTCGCGCGCGAGGCGGCCTTCGTTGATCCAGCCCTGAATTTCCTCCCGGGTGCTGGGGCCATAGGTCTGGCCGTCACTGGCCACGATCGAGTAGGTGGACTGCGTCATGAGATTGCTGCGTCAGCGGCTAATCGTTTTTCGGCTGGCGTTCAACGCCGAAGTGGCGCGTCAAAAACGCTCTTGTCTCCGGAATAACCGCTGCTAGCGTCGCCACTTCAATTTATGAAGTCAGACATTCATCCGAAGAATTACCGGCTAATGATTTTTCGGGATTCCTCGAATTCGCAGCAGTTCCTTACCCGTTCCTGCGCCCACACGAACCTGTCGGCAAAGTGGGAAGACGGTAACGAGTATCCGCTCTATTTGATGGGCATCTCGGCCTTCAGCCATCCCTTCTACACCGGTCAGCAGAAATTTGTCGATACCGCGGGTCGCGTCGACAAGTTTACCCAGCGCGCCGCCAAGACGGCCGAAATGCAGGCGGCCAAAGCGGCCGGCGGCAAGAAAAAGGCTTAGTTTTCGTTCCTCAAACCGCCCGCCGACTGGCTCGCCAGTTGCCGGGCGGTTTTGTTTTGCCTGTTTGCGGCCTGCCCGTGTCATGGATCTACACCCCTTCGTCGCCCATTTCCGCCAGCGTTTCGCCGAGGTTGAAGCCCGGCTCAGCGCGCCGGACGCCTTCGCCAACCCGCAGAAGGGACAAGAACTGACCCGCGAACACGCTCGGTTGAAGGACTTGGTCGAAACGGGAGCCGCGTTTCTGAAGGCTGAGACCGAACTCGCGGAAAATCGCGCCCTGCTGGCCACCGAACTGCCGGGTTCGGAAATGGCCACCCTGGCGGCCGAGGAAATTCAACGGCTGGAATCGGTCCACGCTCGCCTTGCTCAACGGCTCAAGGAAGGGATTGTGCCGCCGAGTCCGACCGATTCGCGCAACTCGATCCTCGAAATTCGCGCCGCTGCCGGTGGGGCCGAAAGCGCCTTGTTCGCGGCCGACTTGCTCCGGATGTATCAACGCTACGCCGAAGCCAAGGGGTGGAAATTCGAAGTCATGGACGCAAGTCCCTCCGATCTCGGTGGCTACAAGGACATCGTGGTCGGCGTCAGCGGTCTGGAAATCTACAAACGGCTGAAATTTGAGTCCGGCGTCCACCGCGTGCAGCGCGTGCCAGCCACCGAAGCCCAAGGTCGCATCCATACCAGCACAGTGACTGTGGCGGTGATGCCCGAAGCTCAAGAAATTGACGTCGTCATTAAGCCGGAGGACTTGGAGATCAATGTCTGCCGCGCGGGTGGCCACGGCGGTCAGGGCGTGAACACCACAGACTCGGCCGTGCGCATCCTGCACCGGCCTACTGGGACGGAAGTGCGGTGTCAGGACGAGCGTTCTCAGCTCAAAAACAAAGCCAAGGCAATGATCGTGCTGCGTTCCCGTCTGTTGGATCGCAAGCTGGCGGAGGAGGCCGAAAAGGTGGCCAAGGAACGCAAGGATCAAGTCGGCAGTGGAGAACGCAGCGAGAAGAGTCGAACTTACAATTTCCCGCAGAATCGGATTACGGATCACCGCGTCAACGTCACGCTCTACAACCTAAGCGCCGTGATCGACGGGGACTTGGATCCGCTGCTTGAGCCGCTGATGGCCGACGAAATGCAGCGCAAACTGGCGGAACTCAAGCTGTAGTGCCGGTCTCTGGCCCACAGAGCCGAGGGGCCTGCTAAACTTCGCCCGCGGGGCGCTTCAGCGGACCAACGCTCGCTTGGCCGGCTTGCGATACACTTCCAAGCGGCAATCGAAGCCGCCCATATCCACGGTGCGGGAATATTCCAACTCCAGCGTCGGCGGGATGGCGATTTGCCTGATCGGATTGGGAAATACCAGCCGGCCGCCGGGTTGCAACACCGTCCCGGCTACGGTGAGCAGATCTGCCAGCAAGCCACGCAAATCGGAAATCCGAACTCGCATTCCCATGGGCGGATTGGTGATCATTAGCGTGGCGGTGTTTGGGCCCAGACCCGGGATTTGGGCAAAGTCGCGGAAGTCCGCTTCGGTGAACTGGGTCCGCACAGTGGACAGGTTCGCGGCGGCGAAATTGCGCTGACTGACGGCGAGCGCTTCTGGGCTGAGATCCGTCCCCAAGACCCGCCGCACCCCGCCGAGCAGGGCGCGCTCAATGAGCTCCTGACCCGAGCCGCAAAAGGGGTCCCAAATGACTTCGTTTTCTCCGGGTCCGGCCAGCCAAGCGAGGCACGCTGCCAGCGGTGGATGCGACGCCGCCGGGACATCGCCTTGACGATAAAACAGGCGCGGATCTGGCTTCAGTTTGGGCACGAGTTCGGCCCTGGCGCCCCGATCCGTGGCGTGGATCTCAATCGTCCACGGGGCCTCGTTGGGATCGTTCAAAAGCTCGGGGCACAGCTCGTAAGCGCGCTCGGCCAGTTGTCGCACGGCCGCCCGCAGATGTCCCCGACCCACGAATTCCAAACGGTAACGGATTGCCCCCTGGGTGAGCGCTTGGAGCAACGTGCGGGATCGGGCGGAAGTGATCAACCCGGCCAACCGCTCAATGAGCTCTGCCTCGTGGGTGCCGTTCACGGAGCCCAGCGCCAAGCCCACCGTTTCAAAGCACCGGAGCCGATACACATCGGCCAGTGAAAAGGGGGCCAAGGGGGCGAGCACGACCAAGCCCGGGTGGACTTCGACGAGGCGGAACTGGGCCCGCACCGGTGGGGAATCTTGCAGTTCCGCGGCGACGATTTCCTCCAGCCCACGCCGGCCCCGGAGATGCACCGCCACCCCGGCGAACTGGGGGAGTTGGGCGGAGAAGTTCACTGTGCTCGCCTGGCCATCCCGGGCTAGGCGAGCCTTGATCTTTTGTTCGGCGTGCCGCAGCGAGCCGGCGGCTCCGGCCGGCAGGGTGTCCAACGTGGCGGTGCCGCCGATCTTGCCGAGGGCCTGACCGAGAAACCGCTGCTCCCGTTCGCTCGAAGTCGTGCGCAGGAGGGACAGCAGTTCCGATTCATCCGCCGAACCGGCCCCCAGTTTGGGCAGCGCGTTCATGGCGTAGCGGCGCACCTTTTCCGCGGGATCTTTGAGGAGTGAACGGAGCCAAGCGCGGGCGGCCGCCTGTTGCGGCGCCGTGCCGGACTCGGCGAAGACCACGCTGACAGCCCGGATCACGCCGACCCGTTCGATCCGTTCCTGCGCGCCAGCTTGGTCGAAGCGGGGCACCTCGACATCCCACAGTTGGGCGCAAGTCTGGGTGCGCAGTTGACGGTAAAGTTCCCGGGCAGGTTTCGGGGCGGGGCGATTCTGTTGGTGGTCGGCGGGCAGGGACATCGTGGTTAATGCGAGCGGCGAGTAACTTGCCCGGAAGTTCGCGTCCGGGCCAATGCGAACTTGCCGCGGCCATCGGGGCGGAATTTGACGCGTTAAGTTTACCTTTCTTGCCAGATAGCTTCGGTGAAGCACCTTCCCCCGCCTTGGCCGCGGGAGCAGCGGGGCGCAGGAGAATATGCAAACCAGCAATTCAAGGTCGGATTCGGCGAGTCAGGCGGGGGAGCACGAATCGTCGGCCCAAGCCCTCGTGCAATTGGGCCGGTTGGCGGGCGTGGAGGTCGGGTTAGCCCGTGCCCGCCTCGCGGTGAAACAAGCCACCCGGGAAACAGGCGGCGCCCCGCTGGAGGAGTTGCAGCAGGCGGCCGAGTGGGTGGGGCTCAGGGCGACGTTGGTCCGGCTTTCAGTGGCGGACGCCATGAGTCGGGCCCGCTCAGACTGCCCGCTCATCGCTTGGAGCCCACTGGAGTCCCGCTGGCTAATCGTGCAACGCATGGGACTGTTTCGGGCGCGGGTGTCCGATTCCCTGCTGCCGGGGGCGGGGTTGGCGGTGACGCGGGCTGAATTGGCCCGCCGGTTGGGCGTTCCGTCGGCCGCCGAATCGGTTGATTTTGCAGTGGTTAACTCGGAGCGCCCCGCGGACTTGATCGCCCGGGAACCGGTTTCTCATCCGGATGCACCGCTGTCTGGGGGCGGGGCCGAACCCGCGGCCACCGCGGCCCATGAGCATCCGTTTCCGTGGCGGCGATTTGGATCGCTGTTAGCGGGGGAAATTCGCGACATCCGCGTGTTTGTGAGCTTCAGCCTGCTGGCGGCACTGCTCTATCTGTCGGTGCCGCTGGCGGTGGATGCACTGGTGAGCCACTTGGCGTTCGGGAGTGATGCCCGGCCGTTTGTGCAGGCGGTGGTGATGGTGAGTCTGGGGTTGTTGTTGTGCCTGGCCGTCGCGGCGGTGATTCGCGGTTTCAAACATTACTTGGCGGAGGTGATCCAGCGGCGGATTTTTGTCCGGCTGGTCGCGGATTTGGGGCATCGCCTGCCGCGGGTGAAACCGGAATCGTTGGACGGGCAGCACGGCCCCGAGTTGGTCAACCGGTTCTTGGACGTGGTGACTTTGCAGAAGGCCTCGGCCATGCTGTTGATGGACGGTTTGGATGCTGCCTTTAGCATGTTGATAGGCATGATTCTATTGGGATTGTTTCATCCGCTGCTGCTGGTGTTAGTGCTGGTGCTGGTGGGGTTGCTCTGGGTGGTTTTGGTGTTCATGGCCCGCGGGGCGGTGACTACCAGCATCGTGGAATCGCGGGCGAAATATGCCGTCGTGCATTGGTTTGAAGAGGTGTCCCGGTATCCGCACCTGTTCAAAGGCCCCGGCGGTTATGAGCTGGCTTGGGACCGCGCGGATCAGTTGGCCCGGACGTATCTCGACGCTCGCCGGCAACATTTTCGCATCCTGATTCGGCAGGTCGGCGGTATTCTGAGTCTGGAGGTGCTCGCGACGGTGGCGTTGCTGATGGTGGGCGGAGTGCTGGTGCTGCGGCAGGAATTGACCCTCGGCCAACTAGTCGCCAGTGAACTGACCGTTACCACCATCGTGGCGGCGCTGGCCAAACTGCCAAAGCAGATCGAAACGTGGTATGACGCAATGGCGGCCATGGACAAGGTGGGGCACATCGTCGATTTGGAAACGGAACGGGAGGATGGCGACGTGCCGGCGCCGATGACGCAACCCGCCACAGTGCAGGTCCAAGGAGCGGCCTTTGAATTTCAACCGGATCGGCCCCTGTTCGACCAGTTGAGTTTTCAGGTGGGGGCTGGGGAGTCGGCCGCCTTGGTCGGTCCCCAAGGCAGCGGGGCTAGCACCTTGCTCGCCCTCGTCTTTGCGCTGCGCCCGCTCGAACGCGGTTTCATCAGCATCAACGGCTTGGACGTGCGGAACTGGAACCTGCAACGACTGCGCTCGCAGGTCATGTTGTTGCGGGGCACCGACCTCATGGATGGCTCGGTTGCCGAAAATCTCCGCCTCGGCCGAGCCGACCTAGGGTATGACGAAGTGCGCCTCGCCCTCGAAAAAGTGGGGTTGTTTGAAACGGTCATGGCCCTGCCGTTGGGCATGGATACCCCGCTGTTTTCCGGGGGCTTGCCGCTGTCCAGTCGCCAACGCATCCGACTGTTGGTGGCCCGGGCGCTGGTGCAAAAACCGAAACTGCTCCTAGTAGACGAATTGCTCGACGGGTTGGACGCGGAGACGTTTGCGGGTCTGGTCGATTGCGTCTTCGCCCCGGCGTCGGGCTGGACCTTGCTCGTTTCTACGCGCGATCCGGCGGTGGTCGCTCGCTGCCAACACGTCGTCCGCTTGGATGAAAACTGCGGGGCCAACAGCGCTCCAGCGAACGCTTCCGGCACTTCTACCTCCTGAGCCATGAGTCAACTCAAGCATCCTGCCGCCGGGGCTGAACCCCAAGTGAACCGGACCGATTTCCTGCCGGCGATGGCCTTGGTCGGCTCCACGCTCTTGGCCCGGCGCCTAGCCGCGGGTTTGGTCTTGGCGTTTGGGCTGGCGCTCGTAGCGGTGGTCGTCCTGCCTTGGCGTCAGTTTGTGCACGGCACCGGCCGAGTGACGGCCTTTGATCCTTTGGATCGGCGGGTGAATCTGGAGGCCCAAGTCGCCGGCCGCGTCCGGCAACTGCGGGTGGTCGAAGGGCAGCGCGTGCGGGCCGGCGAAGTGGTTGCGGAGCTACAGGACAACGATCCGAACCTGCTCCAAAATCTCAGTCTGCAACGCGACGCGGTGGCGTCCCGCCGGGCGTTTGCCAGTCGCCGGGTGGAAGATCTCGCCATCCAACTTGCCCAACAGGAACTGGCGCAATTACAGGCGCTGGATATTGCCCGCCAGCGCGTGGCTGCGGCTCGCACTGCGGCGGACACGGCCCGACTCAACTTCGACCGCAGCCGAAACTTGGAGGCCAAGGGGTTGGTGTCCCGTCGTGATTTCGAGCTGGCGACCCTGGCTCGCGATAGCACGGCGGCGGACTTCGCGAGCGCGGAAGCGACCTTGAAACGGACTGAAAATGATTTTCAGGCGATGCTGGCTGGACTCCGGGCGCAACGCGCCACGGCCCAGGGCGACGTGGCGGCGGCGGACCGTGAACTCGCGGGCACGGAGATCACCCTCAGCCAAAATCAGCGCCAAGTGGTGACCGCTCCACGCGACGGGATTGTGCTCAGCGTGGGCGTGACCGATGGCTCTTACCTGCGACCGGGTTCGCTCATCTGCACGCTCATTCCCGAGACCGATCGCCGCTTCGTCGAACTCTGGCTGGACGGCAACGACGTGCCGCTGGTGCGGCCCCGCGGTGAGACCAACGGCGTGGTCGTGCCGGGCAGCCCGGTGCGGTTACAGTTTGAAGGCTGGCCAGCCATTCAAGTGGTGGGGTGGCCTGGCGTGGCCGTGGGCACCTTCGGCGGCGAAGTGGTGTTTGTGGATGCCGCTGATGATGGCAAAGGCCGCTTCCGCGTTGTGGTCGCGCCCCGGCCGGATATCCGGCGGCGGGACGGCCGCGACGTGACGCTCGACTGGCCGTCCACCCGTTGGCTGCGGCAGGGCGCCCGGGCCAACGGCTGGGTGATGCTGGAGCAGGTGCCGCTGTGGCGCGAAATTTGGCGGCAGTTGAACGGCTTTCCGCCGGTTGTCACCGATGGCGAGCCCGACAAATTCAAGCGATGAATCCGTTTAAGACTGCCTTCCTTGGGACGCTACTCCCGGGGCTCGCCAGCGTGGGACTTTTTGTCGCCCTGCCTCTTTTCATCGAGGCGCAAGAGCCCGCGCCGCCGGCCCGTCCGGTGACCGCGCCGGTCGCCTTGGAGCCAGGGGAAGTGCTCCACAGCGTCACCAACCAATACCCGCCCATGCTGGCCGCCCTGATCGAGCGCGACTTGGCCGCGGGCCGTTTACAGAGCGCCCGGGGCGCCATGGATTTCACTGTGTTCAGCCGCCTGTTTGGCACGCCGCAGGGCTACTACGAATCCGGCACTTGGGATTCGGGCTTTGAACAATTCACCGGGCTGTGGGGCAGCACTGTGTTCGGAGGTTACCGCCTGACGCGGGGCGACCGGTTGCCGGACTACGACTCCAGTCGCACGCAAAACGCGGGTGAGGCTCGCCTCGGCTTTCGTCTGCCGTTGTTGCGCGACGGCTCAATCGACCGCCGCCGCGCCAACCTGTTGAAGGCCGGACTCGACCAACAATTGGCGGAACCGCTCGTCCAGCGGCAACGTTTGGATTTCATCCGGGCGGGCACGGTCGCCTATTTCAACTGGCTTGCCGCCGGTATGCGCGAGCGGGTGGCCGGCGACCTCCTTCGCGTGGCCCGGGACCGCACGACGGCGCTGACTCAGCAGGTCGAAGCGGGCCTGATTCCGCGCCTCGTGCTCACCGACAACCGGCGGTTGGTCGTCGCCCGGGAACTCGGCGGCGTCCAAGCGCAGCGCCGCTTCGAGGCCGCCACGTTGGCCCTGTCGCTCTTCTTGCGGGATACCAATGATGTTCCCGTGATCGTTGGTCGGGGGCGTTTACCGGCCGGTTTTCCGGAAATCCCGCCGCCCGATGAGTCTCGTTTAGCGGCTGACCGGATGGCGGCGGAAACACGCCGGCCCGAACTCGCTCGGCTCCGGCTCCAGGCGGAAAAATTGCAGGTGGATCGCCGGCTTGCCCAAAATCAGCTGCTGCCCAATTTGGATGCCGGGCTAACCGGCAGTCAGGACCTCGGTCGCGACACCTACAAGGACAAGGGCCAGTTCGAAGTCCAAGCGGGGCTGGAACTCCGGGTGCCACTGCAACGACGGGAAGCCAAAGGGCGGATCGCTGAACTGGCCGGTCAGTTGGAACAGGTCGGCAACGAACAGCGCTTTGCCCGTGACCGGATTCGCACCGAGGTGAACGACGTTTTCTCCGCTTGGAATGCCGCCTACGAGCAGAGCTTGCGCACTCGCCTGAACGTCGAACTCGCCCGCGAATTAGAGGCCGCGGAACAGGAGCGGTTCAGTCAGGGAGCGACGGATCTCTTGGCGCTGCAAATTCGTGAGCAGGCCGCGTTTGACGCGGAAGTCCTTGCCCTGGAGGCGGCGTTTGACTGCTTCCGCGCCCAAGCCGATTACCGGGCGGCGGTCGCGCTGGACCTGCCCTGAAGAACCCCGTGAAATCGGGGCTGAGCTTGCCCCTGCGGTCACCGCCGGCGATTTGCTTTCCGCAGCGGTCCCCCGATCGCGGTCGCGTCCGGAAGTCTTCCCAGAATCCGCCGGCGATAGACCGAGGGAGATTCGCCCATGAGTTCTTTGAACTGGGTGGAGAAAAAGGCGGGCGAATTGAACCCGCATTCGCCAGCGGTGCGGGTGATATCGTAGTTGGAATCTTTCAACAGTTCGCAGGCTTCGTGCACGCGCAGTTGGGTGATAAATTTTACGACCGTCGTGTTATAGGACCGCTTGAAGATCCGCTGAAACTGGCTGGTGGACAGGTGCGCCAGCCGGGCCAAGTCCTCAATCTTGAGCGCCTGCCGGAAATTGTTCTGCACGTGGGCCACCACGGTCGCGAGCCGCGACAGGGCGGTGGCTGGCTGGGGCTGCTGGTGGGCGTAGCACCGGGACAACAGCGTCGCCAACTGGAGGAAAAGCGAGCGGACGACGGTGTGCCAGCCAGCCTCTTGGTCGAGGATCTCGGCCTGCATGGCGGCGATCAGTGGCTGCACCCGGGCGAGATCGGCGGGCCGCAGATGGAGCCGCTCCTTGAATTCCTCCGGCTGCGTGGACCGGGGTTGGAGGTCAAAGAGTGCGTGGTAGCCCATCAACTGGTGCAGCTCCCGCTGGCCGCTCAGGAACTGGCGCGGATCAAACATCAGGTTGCAGAGCTTCAGCTTGTGCGTGTCGGTGAAGCCGTGGCGGGTGTCGCGATGGATCACAAAGGCGTCACCAGCTTCCAACGGATGATTGCCGTAATCCGTCAAGTGAGTGGCCCGACCGCCGAGCACGATGCAGACTTCCGAATACTCATGGGCGTGCATCTGGAAGGAATCCTCGTGCTCGACGAGGGCGAGCCGCAGGCGGAAGCGCGGGTCGGGCAGGTCGCCGGCATACGTGCCATAGCACTGCTGGAGCCGGGGCTGGCCGGCCACCAGTTCCTTCGCCGTTCCCAGAATGTTCCCCGGGAGAGAAGCTTTGCGTGACACCCGAGACTTCCTAACCGGTCGGCCGGGAAAATGGCAATCCCGCAACCGCCGCTCGGAGCGCTGCCGCAATCCTGCAAAAAGACGCCGCAAAGGGGAATGCGTCACGCCGCGCGCGCGCCAAACTAGGTGCCATGGCAGTCTTGAATTCAGTTGTGAACGGGCCGTTGTCCGACTCCGTCGCCCAGCCCGCAGTGGGGTTGGGCACTTGGAAGATTCCCCAAGAAAAGACCGCGGCCGTGGTCGGCGAAGCGCTGGCACTCGGTTGGCGTCACTTGGACTGTGCCGCTGACTACGGCAATGAGCCGGAAGTCGGCGCCGGCTTGGCCCAAGCTTTCAAGGCCGGCGTCTGCCGCCGCGAGGAGGTGTGGGTGACTTCCAAGTTGTGGAACACCTTTCACGACCCGCAGCATGTGCGCCTCGCTTGTGAACGTTCATTGCGCGACCTCCAGTTGGATTATCTGGATCTCTACCTGGTGCATTTTCCCATTGCCCTCGCGTTCGTTCCCTTTGAGCTCCGATATCCACCGGGCTGGTTCCATGATCCCCAAGCCGAGTCCCCCGCGCTGCGGCCCGTCCCAGTGCCGCTGGCGGAAACGTGGCGTGCCATGGAGGAATTGGTTCGTGCCGGTCTGGTGCGTCGGATCGGACTCAGCAACGTCGGCACGTCGCAACTGCGTGACCTGCTGGCCTACGCCCAAATCCGGCCCTCGGTCCTCCAGATCGAACTGCACCCGCGGTTGACCCAAGACAAGCTGCTGCGCTTCTGTCGGGAAGAAGCCATCGCGGTGACGGCCTTTTCGCCGCTGGGTTCGCTTTCTTATCTTTCCCTGGGCATGGCCCGGCCTGACGAGTCCATCTTGGACACCCCCGAAGTCCTGGCGGCGGCGGTCCGGCACGCCCGCACGCCTGTGCAAATCCTGCTGCGCTGGGGAATCCAGCGCGGCACGACCGTCATTCCCAAAACCTCCAGCCGGGCTCGGTTGGTCGAGAATCGCGCCCTCTTCGACTTCCACTTGAGCGACGAAGAGATGGCGGCCATCAGCGCCCTGAACCAAAACCGGCGGTTCAACGATCCCGGCGAATTCTGCGAAAAAGCCTTCAACACCTTTTTCCCAATCTATGAATAGTGACTCGCTTCCGTCCTTCAGTCGGCGGCAAAAGTGGTGCCTAGGCCCACGCGCCGGAGTTGGACTGTTATTCCTCCTGCTGGCCGTCTTCGGGGCAAGGCCGGCGGCCGGGGCCGCTCCGAACCCGGATGCTTTTGCGCAAAACCAACGGTTGGGTCGCGGAGTGAACATTCTCGGTTATGACCCCATCTGGCGTTCGCGCGCGCAGGCGCGATTTCAGGCGAAGCACTTCCGACTGTTGTCCGAAGCGGGCTTCGATTCGGTGCGCATCAACCTGCATCCGTTCCGGCACGCCCAGCGGGAGCACGGCTGGAAGCTGCCGCCGGATTGGTTTGCCATCGTGGATTGGGCCGTGACCAACGCGCTGGAAAATGGGCTGGCGGTGATACTCGACCTGCACGAGTTCAACGCCATGTCGGAAGATCCGGCCGGCCGCCACGAACAGTTTCTGGCGACTTGGAAACAGTTGGCCGAGCGTTATCAATCCGCTCCAGACGGTGTCCTGTTCGAAGTGCTGAACGAACCTTCACGCGCGCTGACTCCGCCCCTGTGGAACCGCTATCTGAGCGAAGCCCTGACTCTCATCCGCCAATCCAATCCCCACCGAACCGTGATCGTCGGGCCGGCCTTTTGGAACTCCATCGGTCACCTTGAAGCGCTCGAACTCCCGGCCGAGGACCGGAACCTCATCGTGACGGTCCACTACTACACGCCGATGGAGTTCACGCACCAAGGCGCCCCCTGGTCCACGCACAAGGACAAGTCCAACGTGACGTGGACGGCCTCGACCGAAGAGCGCAAAACCCTCCGCCGCGACTTGGCCCAAGCCGCCGAGTGGGCGCAAAGAGTGAACCGCCCGATCTTTCTCGGCGAGTTTGGGGCCTATGACCAAGCCCCCATGGAATCGAGAGTTCGGTATACCGACGCGGTGGCGCGGGCCGCCGAAACCTTGGGCTGGAGTTGGACTTACTGGCAGTTCGACAGCGATTTTATCCTCTACGACCTCAATACGGACGCGTGGGTGCAGCCCATTCGCGCCGCCTTGGTGCCCCCGGGGGAAACTGCGGTGCGGGCGGGCCGCTACGCGGGCAAACCCTTTCAAAGCCGCGTCCAATCCATTCCCGGACGCTTGGAGTGCGAATTGTTCGACGTCGGCGGCGAAGGGGTGGCCTACCACGAAACCGATGGGCGCAACCACGGCAGTGGCGAACTGAACCGGGGCGGCACCGACCGCGATAATTTCCGGAAAGAGGAGGACGTGGACCTCAGCTACACCAAGCCCGACTGGGACAACAGCGAGTTCAACCGGGTGCCGCAGGAATTGGGACGCTTCTACCTCGGCTGGACCGCGTCTGGCGAATGGGTCCGCTACACGGTCGAGGTCGCCCAAGCCGGTCGCTATTCGCTCGGGGTCCTGTATACCGCGCGCTACGACGGCGGGATTCTGTTGAAGTGTGATGACCGCGCCGCCGGCCCGCCCCTGCGGTTGGCCTCCACGGCGGATGCGCGCGACGAGCGCCGCAATTGGCATCACTGGAACTACCACGAACAGAAGGCGGCCGTGTTCCTGCCCGCCGGCCGGCACGTGCTCACGATCCAGATTCTGGACCCGGGAAACCTCAACTTGGATCGGGTCGAATTTGTCCCCGCAAACTAACCGGAAGCACTCCGTTCGGCCACGGCATGGCCCAAATCGGAGGGGAAAGTGAAGGCGGGGCGGCTTTCAGATGCCTCCGCCATTTTTTTAAGCCCGCGAATCCTTTGCGCAAAACCGTGGTGTCCATGAGCGCGGCAGTGCTGTGGGACCGGCCCCGGCCAAGCAGCGCTACCGCCCGAATTCATCGAAGCCCAGACGGTGATAACTCGTTTGTTCCCGAACGGAGTGTTCCGGCCTACTGGTTTTGAGGCGGTGCACGAAAACGGCGAAGCGAAGCGCCCGCAGTCCGAGCCGCGAGGCTTCGCCCTAGGGGCTAGCCGTGCTTATGGCACACGGTCCCCTGCGGTCGTCGTTGCTGAGTAGTCCTTACTCTGGGTCAACCACTTCGGTCAGGTAGATCCCAGCCCAGCCAGCCTCGTCCGTGCCCATGCTGACGTTGATGACGAGCGAATTACCCCGAAATCCCTCACGTTCTATGCCCATTTCAGTGACTGGGAGTATCATGGGGGCGGTGACCGGATTCTCGTCGTCATCGTAGACCGCTTGCGGGTCGAGGAGTGTTCCGGCCATGCCGGTGGCGACCAGAGTGATTATTTCTGACAAGCCCGGACCTTTGCGGAGGTAGAGGCCGTCCATGGGGTCGACGTAGGTTCCGTCGGTGACGTTTCCGGTTCTGGCTTTGAAGGCGACGTGAGCGTTCGAGTCATTCAGGCTTCCGTCGACCAGTCCGGAGACCGCCACGAAGCTGGCGGAGCGCCAGCGGGCGAGTTCGCCGTCGTCGTCGCCTTCACCCTCACCAGGGACACGACCGGAGAAGTTCCAGTAGACGAAATCGCTGAAGTCCGCCGGCGCTTTGGCGACCGCCCGGGTTTGGCCCGTCTTGGTATCGTGAACAAAAATACCTTGGTTCACCGGCACTTCGACCGCATATCCGTTGGGATACAGCGCTTGGCAGTAGGCGAGCCGCGCTGGGGAACCTTCCTCGGGGCATTGCAAGACCACGGTCTTGGTGGCGGTGCCCCAAGCGGCCCAGAAGGCGACGAAACGCCCGTCGAACGACAAGCCCTCACCGAACCGGTTGAACAGAGTCCCCTTTTTTTCACCCGGCACTGGGTCGCCGATTTTGACCAAAGTCGTAAGTGGTGGAGCCGAGCCAGTCAGGGGAGCGAGGTAGATGCCACCTTGGGTCGGGTTCTCCTCATTGTCGAATCCAGCGAAAACCGCTTGGCCCGCGGCCGCGCTGGGGGGAGCGGTGGAACCAAAGATCGTTTGGGTGCCGGGGATTAAGGTTGATTGGCTGTCGGCAATCAGGACTGCGGGCTGCGTCCCGCCGGCCGGGTAAAGCGGACCTTCCCCGGAGGGAATTGGCAGGTCAGTGAGGGAACGGAAATACACGCCCGTCTTCCCGACCAGATCCACGACGTAGTTGCCTTTGAACACGAGGGTAGACCCATCCGTGACCGAGGGAGAACCCGGGAAGACGTCAAACTTCGTCTGGGGCGAGAGGTCAGGCACCGCGAAGAAGTCGAATTCTGAAACGGCTCCGAGATTACTGGCGGCCGTAATCAGGGTGTCGAAGGGGTTGGCATAGATGCCCGTGGTCCCGGCCCGGCTCTCGATTTCTTCCCCAGTGTCCGGATCGATTCCAACGACATACCGCCACGCGGGTTGGTGGTTAGCTCGGCTGGCTACGGTGTCGGACCAAAGGTCGATGCGGGGAAAGGACGGGGGCTCAATAAACGTGGTCCCAAGGTTATTGGGTTGGGGCACTAGGAAGTCACGGTCGAAGACCGTGAGCACCGGGCCTGCCAAGGCCATATCGCGGGTGTAGACGCCGTGCGCCGGTTGGCCGCCCTGGCCTCCCCGGCTACGGGCCCGAAACACAACCAATTGGTCGACGTTTAACGACGGTTGGTTGTAGCTGTTGAAGGTTCGGGTGTCTCCGGGGACGAGCGTGGCGTTGTTTACCACGACCTGCCAAGCCGTGGTTGCCGGCTCGGCCAAGACGAGCCCGGAAGTCATGGTTGAGCTGGTTAATAAGACCGCCATGGGTATCAATTTCTCAATTCTTGGAGCAATCATAGTGTTATTAGTTTGTTGTTTTTTAAGTGGCTAATAGGGCCACGGTCACCGCGCTGGGGAACGCTCGGTAGTTGTTTGGCTGAGTGCTGGAAGCGCGGTGAAAATGTTTACGCAATGGCTTTGTCTTCTGACTAAAAAGCGGCTTTTTAGAGTTATTTAACCCAAACGATGCAGGCTATTTGGCAAAGTCGCGGTCGGCTTCGCAGTTGCTTTGGTAGGCAATCATCGAGGCCGTAAGGTTGGTAAAAAACGACGGCGATTCTTGGCCCCGCCAGTTGCGGACGCTTAATTCGGGGTCGAGGCAAACAAGCATGCAGAGTGTTTATTGATGGCGAGTTGCGGTAGTGCAGGGTTTTGAAATAATCTCCTGTTGTTATACTAAGATGCTGGGTTGAGAATGTTCAGCTACTCAACCGTTGTAGAAAGATTCCCCGTGGTTGCTGGCTCGCTGTGGGGCGGAAATCCGCAGGGGCAATCTCGGCGTCCGACGTGAAGGCATGGCGCAGTTCCAGTTCGTTGGCCCAACTGGTTGGTCCGCCAAGTGGCGGGGGCGCGTTGTGGCCTTCGATTCCCGAGCGGGAGCGAGGTCCCGGTTTTACGAGGGTTCGGGGCAGTTCCACCCTAAGCTGGGCGACCGGCCGGGCGTTTGAGGAACGGCTTGTCGGGCACCGCCGACGGTCGACTGGTTGGCTGCCCAGCCCAGTGAAAGGGACTGGGGCGGGCAGCGAGTTCGCCGCCCGCCCCAAGCTATTGGCAGGCGCCGGGCGAAGGACGCGCCGGCGTTTACGACTGGGACCGTTTTAAGGCGTCCGTCGAACCTCAGTCGAGGCAGGTCCTAGTCGAGCCTACCTCAAGGCCAAGTGACGACCGCGGAGGCGGCGGCGGAGGCGTCCGCGCGTTCTTCGAGCGAAGTGCGGAGATGCGCGGCGCGGCGGGTGGCTTTCCCGGTGAAGACCGGGCGGCCGTTCACGGTGACGGTCAGGGGTTGGTCTAGGTCGAGCAGCCGATCGGAGAGCCGTAGGCTCATCGGGGAAGGGACTTCGCCTTCCAGCGTGAGAGTGCGTTCCTTGACCGTCGCGACGATCTTCTGCCGCTCCTTGAGCGGGGCTCCGGCCGGGACTTGCAGCCAGTAAAAGCGCTGGTGGACCACGTCGTCCTGCTGCCAGACGAGGCGCTGGGGCCAGGGTTCGCGTTGGAATTTCGCCATCCACGGCAAGCCTTCGGCATCCTTGCGCTGCATCCAGTGGCCGAGGCCTTCATAGATCCGGACAAAGTGGACGTAACCGCCCGCGTCGGCCTGGGCCAATTGGTCGAGCAGGACCCCGCGCTCGGCCGCGATTCGGTTGCGGTTGTAAGCGGCGTCATCACCGCCCATGAAGATGGCGAAGGGCAGATTTCGGAGCCCGAGCAGCGAAGCTTCGTTGGGGTGACCGGCCATCATCGCGGCGGCGGCAAAGCGGTCGGCCATGCGCGGGGCAAGCTGCCACACGCCGTCACCGCCGGCGGAATACCCCAGTAGGTAAACTTGGTTGGGGTTCACGCCCCGGAGCGCCACGTGGTCGTCGATCAGGCGTTGGAACAGGGGGTCAATGTGGCCTTCGTGCCACAAGTTCCACGTGTCGGTCGGCGCGCGCGGGGCGAGGTAAATTCCCTCGGCGGGTTCGTAGAGTCCGATCTGGTTGGTCCACTGTTTGTTGTTCACCGCGGCTGCGGTATTCCCACCTCCGTGCAGGGAGATCCACAGGCTGCGGCCACCCGCCGGGGCGGGGCCGAAGGTTTTTTCAAACCAGCGGAGCGTTTTGTCGCCCAGGGTGATGGCTTTTTGTTCGAGCTCGGCTCGGCGTTCGGCCGCGAGGGTGGCAGAACGATCGGCGGCGAGCAGTTCGAGGGCGCGTTCGGCCTCGGCCCGAGTGAGGGCGGTTTGCAGGGCGGGCGCGGTGGCGGGGCGTTCGTTCACGGGCAGTGCCAGCCACGTCTCCAGCGCGGCGAGGGCGGCGGAAACGGGCGCCAAGTCGGACCAATGAGCGTCGATCGTCGGATCGCCCGACGCGAGGGCGGTGAAGGGCAGTTCGCGCACGTCGTCGCCGAGGGTGAACCGTAGCCAGCCATGCACGCCCGGCTGGAGCGAAAAGCGCGGCATATCGTTGAGGTCGGCGGTGCCGGCCTTGGTTTCGGCCAGCGTGCACTGGCGGCGCACGCCGTCGAGCACGCAGACCTTGGCGGCGAGCCGGGTGCCGCCCGGTTTGTCCCAGAGGCGGACGCCGAGACGGGCCAATTCCGCCCCAGCCGGGGCCTTGGCGTAACGGGCGGTCACATTGACGGCGGCGACGTCGCTGCGGTCGCGCGCCCACACCAGCGGGAAGTTCACGCCGGCTGATTTCCAAGAGGTGGCGTAAATCGCGTGGCGCGGCACGTCGGCTTTTGCTTGGGCGGCGTCGCCCACGAACCACCCGCGGTTGAGCCCGTGGGCGTCGTATTCGTCGGCCCCGGTGAAGTGCCAGTCGCCGTCCCAAATCTCGACCCACGTGTGGTTGCCGCGTTCATTGGCCCAGAGTGGCGTGCCGACCGCCCGGGCGGGAATGCCGACGGCGCGGCACGCGTCCACGAGGATGATCGACAGGCCGGTGCAGGTCGCTTTGTTGAGCGCGATGGATTCGCTCGGGCTTTGGTTGGGGCGTTTGCGGCCCGTGTGGTAGTGGACGTTGAGGAGTTTGAAGAGTTCGCGGTTCAGCGCTTGGGCCGCTTCGGTGGCGGTCTTGGCGTCCTTCACGAGGCCGCGCGCCTTTTCGTAAAGGTCGGCGCGCCACGCTTCGCGAGTTTCGTCAAAGACGGCGTAGGGCACGACGTCGTTGTGAAACAGTTCCGTGGGCACCTGCTGCGCCCAAGGAAATTCCGCGCGGGCTTGGAAGGCTAGGTCCAAGTGGGTGCTGAGAAATTCCGCGGAAAGCGTCTCGCGATCCCGGGCGGGCATGTGGTTCACGAGGTAGCGGGCGGCGGCCAGTCCCGGTTCGCCATGCTTGGCTTGGGCGGCGGAGAGAAAGTCGTCCGCAGGGTCGCCCCAGGCGAAGCCGGCCAGACCGAAGAGAAGCCACACGTAACGCACGCGGAGGACGCTAAGAGCCGATTTGAAAATTGGAAGCGGGCAGGCGGGCTTGGGGGCTGAAATTCCAGTGGCAGTTTTCGGAGGTTCGGGGACTTTCTTTTCAAAGCGCTGGACGGACCTGAAGCCTAGCTGGCGCGCCCCCTCTTCTTGCCATGAAATTTTGGACCCACTTGCTTTTGGCGGTCGTGTTGGTCTCACCCGCGTTCGCGGAGCCGCTTGTCACCGCAATCATCAGCCTCGAAGGGGAACCGCTGGCGGCCCTGACGGCGACCCCTGGGCCGGGTGGCGCAGCTCGGGCGGGCTTGGCCCGGGCCGTGGCGGTGCGGCGGGCGGAAATCGCCGAGCAACAGGCGGCACTCAGGCCGCAGTTGACGGCCTTGGGCGCGGAATGGGTCGCGCACCACGACACGCTGCTGAACGCAGTCGTGGTGCGCGTGCCGGCAGCGCGTTTGGCCGAAATCAAGGCGTTGCCAGGCGTGGTCGGAGCCCAGCCGGAGCGGTTGTTCGAGCGCCATCTGGAGACCAGCACGCCGTTCCTGGGGGCGCCGGCCGCGTGGCGGAGCCGGCCGACCGGACTGACAGGTGCCGGGCTAAAGATCGGCATCATTGATTCCGGCATTGACTACCAACACGCCATGTTTGGCGGCAGCGGCAAAGTGGCTGACTTCACTAACAACGATCCGACGCGAATTGAGCCGGGCTCGTTTCCCACGGCGAAGGTGTTGGGGGGCACCGATTTTGTGGGCGACGGGTATGACGCTGGCGGGAGTGATGGTTCGCCCGCAGCCGTCCCCGACCCCGATCCCCTGGATCATTCGGAAAACGGGCACGGCACCCATGTGGCCGGGATCGCGGCCGGCTTAGGCGTGCTGACCAATGGCGTCACCTTTAGGGGCAGCTACCTCCAGTTGAGCAATTTTGGGCAGTTCGAGGTCGGCCCTGGGGTGGCTCCGGAGGCCTCACTTTATGCCCTGAAGGTTTTTGGGCGGCGGGGTTCGACGGGCAGCTCGATCGTGGTGGCGGCCTTGGAATGGGCCTTAGACCCAAACCGGGACGGCAATTTTTCCGACCGACTCGACGTCGTGAACCTGTCCCTCGGCAGTGCGTTTGGACTCGATGACCGAGCGGATCCAGAAGTTCAGACGGTGAACCGCATTTCCCAGAACGGCGTGCTCTGCGTGATCTCAGCCGGGAACAGCGGTAATCTCTACTACGTGGCCGGGTCGCCGGGCGTGGCGGCCCGGGCGATCACCGTGGCCAACTCGTTCGATGACGGTGCCGAGTTTGAATCGTTGCGCGTGGTGTCGCCGCCGCTCATCGCGGGCGATTACGACTTCGTTGAGGGCGCCTTCACCCCGGCGTTGAATGAAACCGGCCCGATCACCGGCGAAGTGGTTTACGTGGACCCACCGCTCGCGTGCGACGAGACATTGGCCAATGCGGCCGCCTTACGCGGGAAGATCGCCCTGATCGACCGCGGCACCTGCTTCTTTGTGGATAAAATCCGACGGGCCCAAACCGCCGGTGCCCGTGCGGTCATTATGGTAAACAACACCGCCGGCACCCCGATTACGATGGGCGGCACGGATGCCTCCGACATTGTGATTCCGGGCGTGATGATCACCCGCGCTAACGGAGCGGTGATCAAGTCGCAGCTCGCCACCGGTGTCACGGTGACGCTCGCCGCCGGGGGCGGCACCTTGCACCCGGAATTGGCCGATCAGCTTTCCGACAGCAGTTCGCGGGGCCCGCTGGCGCTGACTAGCCGGCTCAAGCCTGACCTCAGCGCGCCCGGCACCGGCATCAAGTCGGCCAAGGCGGGCGCCGGCACCGCAGGCGTGCTGCAAACCGGCACCTCGATGTCGGCCCCACAGGTGGCCGGAGCCGCGGCGTTGGTGCGGCAGGCGCGCCCGACGTGGACGCCAGAGGACGTCAAAGCGGTGTTGATGAACACCGCCGCCACCATGCAGGACGGGCAGCGGAATCTTTATCCGGAATCCCGCGTCGGCGCTGGCCGGATGGACGTGCAGCGGGCGATCTCGACCGCGGCCACGGCGCGGGTCGAAGCCACCAGCGGCGAAGTCAGCTTGTCGTTTGGCCTCCAAGTCGTCCGCCAGACCACCCGACTGGCGAAGCAGGTTCGGCTCCACAATTTTGGCGGCACGGGACTCACCTTTAACGCCACGGTCAGCAATTCCGTCGCGCAGAGCGGGGTGACGTTTCGGGTGCTGACCAACAACATCATTGTGGGCGCGGGCCAGTCCGTGCTGGTGGATGTGCAGTTGGAAATCGACCCCACGCGGATCGATCAACTGTTGGACGCCACCACCGAGCCGCGCTTGAGCGAACGGCCCCGGTTTTCTGTGCCGGAAGCCAGCGGCCAAGTGTGGTTCACGAGTTCCGCCGGGGCGGTGCATTTGCCGTGGCATGCGGTCGTGCGGGCGGCGGCGAACTTCGATGTGCTGGCGCTGGGGATCGGTTTGCCGAACTCCAACCGGTTCGAGTTGCCCACCCCGACGCGCGGTCCCTCGGCGCACGCGCAGCCCGTGGTTTCCGGTTTCCTGTTGGGCGGCACCAAGAACCAGATCTCGGCGTTCGGGGCGGCGACCGATTTTCCGACCAAAAAATCCGCGGCTGACGCGACCGTTTATTTTGGCGTGGCGTTGGCCGAAGGGTGGACGAGTCCGCAGCGCGTCCTCAAATCGGTGGACGTCGAGATCGACACGACGGGCGACGGGGTGCCGGAATACACGATCATCAACAGCACCGCGGCGAACGTGCTCGCCCAAGACGAATACGACGTCGGCAGCATGAACGACGCGTTGGTCAGCGCGGTGCGGGATGAAATCGTGCTCGCCGCTCATCTGCGCGACGAACGGTTGGACGAGGATGTGCTCAAGGGCATGACCGTGCTCGGGGCGATTGACCCCACGTTGCGCGACCCCGCCTTGCTCGACAATTCAGTGCTCGTCCACTCGGCCAAGGCGGCCGACATCGGTCTTTCGGCCACCAAGACCAAGTTTCGCTACCGAATCTTGCTCGATGAAGGGGCGGAGTTTTCCGATTGGGCCACGTTTGACCTCGCCAAGCCCGTGCTGGACCCGACGCCCTACGGCTTGAATGGCACCCCCTACTTTGACGAAGGCCGCGGCGTGCGGTTTAACTTTGACCGCAGCGAAGCGGTCGCCGCCGGATTCACGATTGCGAACAGTCCGCGCGTCCTGCTCCTGCACCACCAGAACCTCGTCGGCGCTCGATTGGACAACCTGCGCCTCGATCTCGGCAAAGCCGACGCCGACAACGACACGTTGCCGGACCTGTGGGAATTGGAGCAACTGGGCGAAATGACCAGCCTCGGCACCGGCGATGCCGACGGTGACGGCCAGACCAACGCGCAGGAATTGGCCGCGGGCACCAATCCGTTGGACGTCGTGCTGGGTGGCCGGGTGGAATCAGCCGACGGACTGGCCGGCGCCGCCACGCTCCGTTGGACCACCACCCTCGGACGCTATTACACCGTGCAACGCAGCGACCGTCTGTCCGGGCCCTTTGCGCCCCTCCAGCGCCGCATCGCAGCCACGCCCCCGGCCAACACCTTCACCTTGCCCGACGCTGAGCCGGGCCAACCCGTCTATTACCGGGTGCTGCCGGACTGAGCGCCCGCTGGGCCGCCCGCGTGACGAGGGCTGGAAGTGTGAGCCAGCGCGCCCTCGCCCCCGGGGCAAGGATGCGAGCCGGAGGCCCCCGCGAGGAGCTGCCCGTCGCGCTGGGATTGGCTGCCCCGGCCGGCGTGGTTGAGCGGGTGTTCGCACCCGTTGGCGAGTCACGTTCCCAAGGTGGGGCGGGCTATTTTGGGCTTCGCTCCGCCGTTGGGGGTGGCCACGCTGCGGCCCACATTCGCCATGAAACGACGCACCTGGAAAATCGCCGGCATCAACTTTGACCACTTCCACATGGGCGACCTGCTTCGCTATGCCCATGAACACCCGCACGTCGAGATCGTCGGGATCAGCGACGAACAACCTGTGCGTATGGAGGAAGCCATCCGCAAAGGACTCGTCAGCCGCGACCGTGCCTTCACCGACTACCGCGAGTGCTTGGAAAAAACCCAGCCCGACGTCGTCATCCTGTGCCCCGCCGCGTCGAAACACGGCGAATGGGTGAAGAAAGTCGCCCCCTACGGGCCGCACCTCATGGTGGAGAAGCCCTTCGCCGCCTCGCTCAAGGAAGCCGACGCCATGGTCAAGGCCATGGGCAAAGACCAAACCCTGATGATCAACTGGCCGCTCCAGTGGGTCGCGTCACATCGCAAGGCCTACGAACTCGTGTCCAAGGGCGTCATCGGCGAAGTGCTCAACGTCTGGCACATCGGCGGCAACCGCGGCCCGCTGTTCCACGGGGCCGACAAGGACGAAAAAACCCGCGAACAGGTCGCCAAGGAGAAGCCGCATTCCTGGTTCTACCAGCAGGCGCAGGGCGGCGGTTCGCTACTCGATTACCTCGGCTACGGCACCACGCTCGGCACGTGGTTTCAGGGTGGGCGCCGCCCGCTCGAAGTCACCGCCACGGTGGACGAACCCGCGGGCCTGGAGGTGGATGAACACAGCATCGTCGTCGCCCGTTACGCGCACGGCCTGTCGAAGTTCGAGACCCGGTGGGGGACGTTCACTGATCCGTGGATCATCCAACCGCAGCCCAAGTGCGGCTTCGTCATCCTTGGCACCGATGGCACGGTGAGCAGCTACGACTACGACGACTACGTGACCGTGCAGACGCGGAAGAAGCTCGTGCCGCACCCGGTGCCCGCCCCCGCGCCCAAGGCCCCGCACCAGAACCCGGTGCAATACCTCCTGCACTGCCTCGACAAGGGCGTGCCGTTGGAAGGCCCGGTGAGCCTGCCCATCAGCCGCATCGGCCAGGAGATCGTGGACGCCGCCGTGAAGAGCGCGAAGCTGAAGAAGACGGTGAAGCTGGCCCAATGACGCCCCTCAATGAAGCCGCCGCACCCAGTCCTGAAAGCAAACCCTGCCCGGGTGATCTTTCAGTTCACTTGCGTTATTCCGGCTGGGTGTGAGGGCTGGCGGCAGTGGTCAAAACGGCCTCGGAATGCCCCCCGGGTTTGGCGGTGTCGCGTTGCCAGCTTGCCAGCGGAGCTCGTTGCGGTTGGAGTGCGTGCCGGATCGTCATTGTCGTTGCCCGAATTGGCAGGTTCGCTTGCGGCCCCTGTCAAACTTGCAGAGGTGACGAACTTGGTCGGACCGAGCCACTCATGTGTGCAGCTTCGCTTTAACTTCGTGAAATATATCATGATCGCCCTGCAGTGGGTCGTAGCCCTCGGAATCCTCAATGTCTGGCTGTTTCGCTCAGGCAAGGCGACGCCGTTTCGCGGCGGCGACGCCAAAAACCTGCGCGAGGAATTCGCCGCCTACGGGCTGCCCTTCTGGTTTATGTGCGTGGTCGGTGTGCTCAAGGTGGGGTTGGCACTTGCCCTCTTGGCCGCTATTTGGGTTCAAAGTTTGGCGCAACCGGCTGCGATCGGTCTAGGCGGGCTCATGCTGGGTGCCTTCGCCATGCACCTCAAAGTGAAAGACCCGATCAAAAAAGCTCTACCCGCCATCGCAGTGCTCGCGATGTGCGCCGCCATTGCGTTGCTCTAGGCGAGCGGCGCCTCAATACGCCGCCAAACAGAGATAGGCATTCAGCGCCAAATAGAAAAGTGCTGGGAGCGTCAGCATCAGGCTGTCCTTGATTTTGATTCGGACGCCCACCGCGACCAGCATCATCAGGGCAAGACCGGCCGCCGCCGCGCGCCCTACCCAAGGCTGGCTTAGGCCGGCCAACAGACCGATCACCCCGCACAATTGCAATCCGCCGACCAACGCGCGCTGCGATCCAAGGTGATAGCGGTCGAACTCCAGCTTCATGTTGGCGGAAAGGAAGCAGGCTCCGCCGTATCCGAGAAATGAGATGGCGGAGAAAAGGATGAGCACGAGCTTCAACGCCCCGAACCTATGGCAGCCATGCACCGGCGTATAGGTGAGTCCTGCGGTGGGGCCAACTTTGCTCCTGAGCGTGGCGCCTATTTGCAACCAAGAGAGGCGGGATGCCGGCCGAACGGGCGGTCACACTTGCCGGGAGTGGTAACCGGGGCAGTTCGCCCAGATTTGGATAGTTGTCCGAGTGTTCGAAGTCGTGACCCCAAGCCATTCGACCTGCCAGAACCCACTTCAATCCGGGCATCGGCCAGGAGCTCGTGGCCGCCGCCGTTCACCGCTATGGGTTCATGAGTTGCTGGTAAACCAGTTCGAACGAGTCGGGTGCCAAGCTGTGGTGGCCTTGGAACGGCAGGTCCAGGGTCGCCAAGAGAAAGATCAGGAGGCCAAGCAGCAGCGCCAGCATCGCCGTCAGCAGGTCGTGTAGCAGGCGGTTTTCGATGATCAGGAGCCATGTCAGCAGGAGACTTAGCAACGAGCCGGCAAACACGACCACCCACAAAATTTCAGGCAATTGTTGCGTGACGCTGTCTAGGCGCAGTCGGCGACATTCCACCATGTTGGAAAACTGCCTCAGCGTCTCAGCGTGAACCGCCTTCTGCCCCTCCGTCGCGGGTTCGAAAGCCGCGAGGGCCCGCTGGAACCCCGTGATAAGCGAGTTGCCGCCGAGGGGAACGATTCCGCGGCGCATTTCGGGCCAAGCCACGTCGATGACTTGCCGGGTGTATTCGCGCAGTAGGGTAGTCAGTTCAGTGCGCTTAAACTCCGGATACGTGTCCGCGCTACGATAAAGGGCGGCAACCGACGCCGCCTCCTGGCTGACTGTGCCTTCCACCTCGCCGTAATTCTCCCACGCGCCAACGGAAATGAGCCCCAGCGTGATGCCGTAGAGGAGGCCGACCGCCGAGAGATACTGCCCGACCACGTCATTGTAGTCCCGGTCACCCAACCAGCGGCGCACGACCTTCCGCGTCGCAACTTGCCCGGCTAAGGCCACGGTCTCGAACCCGATGATGACGATCAGGCAGAACAGCCACTGGGGTAGTTCATAGAGCCAAAGGACGTTGAAGGCGGAGTGCATGTGGAAGCTAAATTCGAATCAAGGCGTCGTCGCTACTCCGCCCTGACCTCATCAAACCGTGTCCCGGTGAAATCCAGCCGGTAGATCATGCCGCCGTAGCCGATCGCGTAGAGGTTGCCCGCCTCGTCGGTGCCGAAGGAGACCAGTTGCTGCGGCACGGTGCCGAGCTGGCGAGCGGTTTTCAGGACTCCGTTTTCCAAGGTCACGCCGAAGATCCGTTTGGAGGTGAAGTCGCCGCACACGTAGACGCCGTAGAACGACGACTGGGGGTCGCCGCGATAGACGTAGCCGCCGGTGACCGAGTTGCCGTATTTGCGGCGGTAGGCGAAGACCGGCGGCGTGAACGTGCGGCCGCCGACGCGATACTGATTGGAGAACGGCTCGAACCCTTCGAACACGTTCCAGCCATGATTTTCGCCCCGGCGGATGAGGGCAACTTCCTCGACCCGGTCTTGGCCCACGTCGGCGAGCCAGAGGTCGCCGGTCACCCGGTCGAAGCTGAAGCGCCAGGGATTGCGCAGGCCGTAGGCCCAGATCTCGGGCCGGGCTTCCGGTTGGCCGCGGAACGGGTTGTCGGCGGGGATGGCATAGGCGAGGCCGGGGTCGCGGTGGTCCACGTCGAGGCGCATCATCTTGCCGAGGAGCAGGCGCAGGTTCTGGGCGTGGCCGTTGGGATCGTGGTGCGGGCCGGTGTCGCCCAGCGCGAAGTAGAGGAAGCCGTCCGGTCCGAACTCCAGCCAGCCGCCGCTGTGGTCCTCGGCCACGCTGTTGATCTTGATGAGTCGGCGGGCCGGCTTGCCGGAGTCGCCGCTGAAATCCGCGGCAAACTCCTTCTCCACTAGCACGGTGGCCACGGTGCCTTCCTCGAACACTTGGTATTTGAGGTAATACTTCCGGTTCTCTCGGAACTTCGGGTGAAACGTGAGTCCCAGCAGGCCGTTCGGCCCACGGTCGCTGAACACCTCTCCGGTGAGGTCGCTGAACACGGATTTTTCCTCACCCGTCGCCGTCTGGCGGATCCGCCAGATCAGGCCCTGCTGGTGGAGCACAAGAAACACGTCGGGCGAACCGGGCACCTGCTGGAGGGCGGTCAGGCAGGTTTGGACTTTGGACGGCGGTAACGTGAGCGGCGCGGACAGGAACGGCCGCACGGCGATGGGCCGGGCTAGTTCCGGGATGTGGGAAGGCATTCCGCGGTCGCTGCGGAGGGTGTTCTCTGGCTGCCGGAGGGTCGTCAGGTATTCGATGAGGTCGGTGAATTCCTGAAGCGACAGCCCCGCCTGCAAGCCTTCCGGCATGAGCGACGTGGCGGTGCCGGATTGGCGGGCAATGTCCGCCCGGGCAACCGTGACCAGCCGACCGTCACCACCCATGAGTTGCACGCCGGCGTCGGTCGCCTGCTTGAGCACGCCCTGAAATTCCTCGCCGGCCTTGGTTTCGACGATGACCGTGCCGTAGCCGGGCGAAATCGTTGCCGAAGGCGTCAGCACCGAATCGATCAGGTCGCGCCGAGCAAATGCATCGCCCGCCGCGGCCAGATCCGGCCCGGCTTGAGAGGCCTTGCCGTTGAGCGAATGGCATTTCACGCAGGCGAGCTTCTGCTCATCGGCGAACAGTTTGGCGCCGCGCGGACCGTTGCCTTCATGCGTGAGGGCGTAGCGGCGATACTCCTCCACTCTGGGAATCTGGGGCGTTGCGGCTGAAGCCGGCACTTGGGCGAAGCCAGAAAGGGTAGCGATGCCCGCTAGGCTGAGCGCGCACGCGAGGCGGTGGTTGGGGCGAGGCGGGGTGAAGGTGTTCAAGATGCTTCCAAGGGCGGCAGGCCGGCGCGGTTTTAATGGAGGTGCGAATCTGAGTTGGGGCGACCGGGGAGAACAACCGGATTCCTTGCCGTCGCGGGTGAAGCCACGCAGAAGCGCGGGGCGAACTGCGTCGGCGACGGTTTTAAGGAAATTGCGGCTGATCATCCGGTGCGCCCGGTGGAACTACTGTGCTTCGCCCAGGCAGTAGAGGTGGGAACTGGTGCGGATGAACAGCCGATCGCCCGCAATCGCAGGAGTGGCCAGGCACATCTCGCCGAGTGAATTTACCCGTTCGAACTGATACCGGTCGCCGGCGGTGACCACGTAGGTGTCACCGTCTTCGCTCAGGCAAAACACCCGGCCGCGATAAGCCCACGGCGACGCGGTGAAGCCGGCCGTGCCGTCGGTTTTTAGGCGCTGCTTGGCGTAGAGTTCGCGACCGGTTTGCGCGTCGCGGCAGTTCAGGAAGCCGAAGTCCCAGAGCACGTAGAACCGACCGTCGTAGGCGAGGGCCGACGGATTGTAGGGCGAGGCGTTGGGTTCCAGCCACGCGACGAAACGGCTTTCGCGGGCGTCGTCTGGCAGCGTCAGGTCGCCCTCGCCGCCCGGTCGCACGGCATAGACCGGCTTGTTCGGCTTCACGTTGTCGCCGACGTAGCCGGCGCAGAGGTAGAGCAACCCGTCGGCGGCAAACGGCGTGGGAATCACGATTGTAGACATGCCCTTCAGTTGCCAAAGCAGCTTACCCTCGAGGTCGTAGCTGCGGACCTGGTTGCGGCCGGGCACAACGAGTTCGGTGCGCTGCGGATGCTGCCAGACAAACGGGGTGGCGAAGTTGCTCGGCTCGTCGCGCGGCACGCGCCAGAGCGGCTTGCCGGTGCGTTTGTCGAAGGCTGCGAGGGTGGACGAATCCTCGTTGTCGTTCACGACATACACGCGGTCACCGTGCAGCACCGGTGAGGCTGAAGTGCCCCAGCCGTAGCGCATTTTGCGCGGCTCGAACTTCTGGGACCACACGATGGCACCCTTGAAATCGAGGCAGAACAGTCCGAGCGAGCCGAACAGCACATAGACGTGTTCGCCGTCGGTCACCGGCGTTTCCGAGGCATAACTGTTTTTGACGTGGATGGGGGTGGTCGGCGGCGCGCCTTGGAGTTCGGTCGTCCACCGGATGTTGCCTGAATCACGATCCAGACAGAGGGCGAGCCAGCGGTGGCGGTTGGTCGGCGGTTGGGGCCGCTCGCCGCCGAAATAGAGTCCCTTCTTCGGGGCCTCCAATTCGCCGTCGCTCACGGCGGTAGTCAGGAAAATCCGGTTTCCCCACACGATGGGCGAGGACCAACCGCGTCCGGGAATCTCGGTGTGCCAAGCGACGTTGGTGTCGGTGCCCCACACGAGCGGGAGTCGGTCAGAAGTGCCGACCCCGCGGCTATCCGCTCCACGGAACTGCGGCCAGTTCGTCTGGGCATTTGCGATCAACACGCCTCCAAGCGCTATGGTCGGCAGTAAGCGACGCCACGCGGAGAAAAAACGACCGAGAGAACCGGACATGCGATCTGCCTACTGGTCGCGGCTGATACTGGCAATGCTTCAGGATAGTTCACGCGAGTTTCTCATGGGAGCTTCTCATTTCAAAAGCCGACGCCCCAATAAAATCTGGCGGCGACCGGGTTACCCCGGGGATTACCAAGTTACGGTTTGGGAGGTGAAAGAGCGCGGCCGAGCGAGCAGGTGACCGCGGTGGATTTGCGGTTTGGTGAATCCCGTCGCGCGACTGTGAAAGGCCGGTTCCCAGTTAGGTCTGCTTCGGCTTGAACGCCAGCATCCGGAGCCCGTTAAGGCACACGAGCACGGTGCTGCCTTCGTGGGCGACGACGCCAATGGGGAGGAGCAGCTTGAAGCCGAGGGCCGAGACGATCAGGCCAATGATCACGGCGAGCGAGAAGGCGAGGTTCTGGTAGATGATACGGCGGGCGCGGCGGCTAAGGGCGAGTGCAAAGACGATGTTCTGAAGGTTGTTGCTCATCAGCACGACGTCGGCGGTTTCCATCGCCACGTCAGTGCCCGCAGCGCCCATCGCGATGCCGACCGTGGAGGTGGCGAGGGCTGGGGCGTCGTTTACGCCGTCGCCGACCATCGCGACTGGGCCGATGCTCTTGAGCTCCTTGATCACGCGCACCTTGTCCTCTGGCAACAGGTCGGCATGCACTTCATCCACCCCGGCCTGGCGGGCGATGGCTTGGGCGACGCGGGTGTTGTCGCCGGTGAGCATGACCACGCGGGTGATGCCGTCGGCTTTAAGTTGGCGAATGACCGCCGCGGCGTCGGCGCGCAGCACGTCGGCAATGGCGACGGCGCCAAGGAAGCGGGCGGAGTCGTGGGCTTCGTCGAGTTCCCCGACGATGACGACCGTTTTACCCTCATCCTGAAGGGTGGCGATCTGGCGGGCGAAGTCGTCGGGCAACGTCAGGTTCAGCGCTGCGAAGTAACGCGCATTGCCGGCGGCGATACGGCGGCCGTTCACGAGTCCGCTGGCGCCCTTGCCGGAGACTGATTGGAACCCGGCGCAACTGGCCAGTGCCACGTTGCGGCTGTGGCATTCGGTGACAATGGCGTGGGCGAGCGGATGTTCGGATTTCACCTCGACGGAGCCGACGAGCCCGAGCAAGGCCAGCGCGGCGGCATCGGGTGCGTTGCGGAAATCCACGACGCGATTCTCGACCAGCATGTCGGTCACGCGGGGTTTGCCCTCGGTCAGCGTGCCTGTCTTGTCAAAGGCGACGACTTTCACGGTCGCCGCGCGTTCGAGGTGGACTCCGCCCTTGAACAGAACACCGCGCCGCGCCGCGCCGCCAATGGCCGAGAGGATGGACGCCGGCGTGCTGATGATCAGGGCACAGGGCGACGCCACGACCATCACGGTCATGGCACGGTAAAAGGCCGTCTGAAACGCCTCGTTCAGGAACAGAATCGGGACGAGAATCAGGCCGATCGTAAACAGGATGACGCCAATCGCGTAGACCTGTTCGGCCCGGTCGAGAAAACGCTGCGTGTCGGCTTTCTCCGTCTGCGCTTCTTCGACCAAGCGCACCAGTTTTTCGATGGTGGAATCCTTCGCAAGTTTGGTGACCCGCACCTCCAGCCCGCCGGTCTGGTTGAGCGTGCCGGCAAACACGGGATCGCCAACCTGCTTGGAGACCGGGATCGATTCGCCGGTGAGCGAGGCTTGGTCCACGGCGCTGCTGCCCTCGATGATGACACTGTCGAGGGCGATGCTTTCGCCCGGCCGCACCACGAGCACATCACCGACGACCAACTCCGCCACCGGCAACAGCACGGGGGCGCCATTGCGCCGGGCCAACGCCTTTTCCGGGCGCAGTTTCATTAGCGACTTGATGGCCTTGCGCGTGCGGTCGATGGCGTAGGACTGGAGCACGTTGGACAGCGAGAAGAGGAATAGCAGCGTGGCGCCTTCGAACGGCGCGTTGACGACGGCGGCCCCGAGCGCGGCGAGCACCATCAGCAGATCCACATCGAGGGTCCATTGCCGCAGGGACTGCAGGGCGGCTCGCACGCCGAAATAGCCGCCGGTCAGGTAGGCCCCGACGTAGAGGAGGCTAGAGCCGGGCAGGGCGCTCCTAGCGGTCGCCCAGGCCGCCAACGTGAAGCCGAACGTTAGCCCCATGAACACCACTTCGAGCTGTTCCTCTGCCGTCCAAAACCGGACCCATTCACGGGCGGTTCGCGGCGGGTGTTCGGGTTCGACGGGATAACGTTCGACGGGAGCACCGGCCGCCCTCACTTGGGCGATGACCTGCGCTTCGGAGAGTTGGGCGTCGTCGAACGTGATCGTCATCACCCCTCCCAGAAACGTGGCGCGAGCCCGGCGGATGCCCGGAATTTGCTGCGCCCGTTGCTCCAGCTTCTGTTCCGCTGCCCCCGAAGCGCGCCCGGCCAGATGCAGGATCGTTTTACAGTATTGCTGGTGACCGAGCGGTGCCAGTTGCTCGGCCACCTTTCGCACCCCCTCGTCGGAGATCACTCGAGGGTCGTAGTCGATCAGCAGCGCGTGGTCGGCGGTGTCGATGTCGGTGCGCACGATGCCGGCCGGAGGCACCGGTTGACCGGGTGAAACCGGTTTGGAATCAGGCGGCAGCGGCTCACTCATGGCGTGGGAATTTGCGTTCGGCGGGCACGGCGACGTCCGGTTGGGCGCGTGTAACGATTCCCTCGGCGAGGTTGCCTCGGCGGCGGCAGGGAGTTGTTCCAAGATTCGGCGGTGCCCGCATGGCGTTGAGTTAATCGGCCCGTGCGCAAAACGCGAGTCGGCGTGGGAATGATGTTTTCGGGATGTTGTTGGGGTAAACCGGTGTCCAGTCAGTGGTGCTGAACCGAGGCTGAACGGAGCTTCGAAACCTTCGCTAAGGATTCCACTTGGCCAGCCGGCTCTACGACCTAACGTGGCGGCTGTCATGGAAATCATCGTCTTCCTTTTCGTCGCGGGAGCGGTGTTGCTGCTGCTCGAACCCTTCTTTCCCACGCTCATCGCCGGTTTTATCGGTTTACTCTGTTGGGCGGGCGCCGTGTTTGTTGTCTACGGGCGCTACGGCTCGACGGCTGGGCACCTCACCTTGGCGGCGGTGTTGGCGGCGGGCTTGGCTGGCACCTGGTTCTATTTCACCAAGCTGCCGACCAGCCGACTGGCCAAGCCATTTCGCTCGGAACGCGTCATCCCGGCGGCTGATGCGGGCAAGCTGTATCTGCTCCGCCAAACCGGTGTCGCACTGACTCCGCTGCGGCCAGGCGGGGTGGCGGAGATCGCCGGCCAACGCGTGGACGTCGTCACCTCGGGTGAACCGCTGGAGCGCGGGGCGGCCATCGTGGTCGTCGCTGTCGAGGGTTCCCGAATTCTTGTCTGTGCCGCGTAATCTTTAGAAGCCAACCTCTTTATTATTCATGAATCCCCTGTTTGCCGCCCTTCCTGAGCTCGGTTCGCTGGTCGTCGTCGCCATCCTCGGCGTCATCGGGCTCGCCGTGGTGATTGTGGTCGCCAGCTTTGGTTCAATCTGGCTGCGGGCGTCCGCCTCCGGAGCGGCTGTCGGCGTGTTTGAGCTGATCGCGTTGCGCCTCCGCGGCATTCCGGTCGGTTTCATCGTCGATAACCGGATCACCGCTGTGAAGTCCGGCCTCGACATCTCGATCGACGATCTTTCGACCCATTACCTGTCCGGCGGTAGCGTGGACATGGTCGTGCAGGCGCTGATTGCCGCGCAGCGCGCCGGCATCCACCTGGACTTCAACCGCGCCTGCGCCATCGACCTCGCCACCAAGGGCACCGGCAAGACGGTGCTGGAAGCGGTGAAGACCAGTGTGAACCCCAAGGTAATCGATTGTCCCGCCGCCGTGTCCGGCAAATTGACGATCGACGCCGTGGCCAAGGACGGAATCGTCATCAAGGCCCGCGCCCGCGTCACCGTGCGCACCAACCTCGACCGCTTCGTCGGTGGGGCGACCGAGGAAACGATTATCGCCCGCGTCGGCGAAGGCATCGTTTCCACCATCGGCTCGGTGGAAACCTATAAGCTCGTGCTGGAGAATCCGGACCGCATTTCCAAGACGGTCTTGGACAAGGGCTTGGATGCGAACACGGCGTTTGAAATTCTCTCCATCGACATTGCCGACGTGGACGTGGGTGAAAACGTCGGCGCCAAACTTCAGGCGGAACAGGCCGAGGCCAACAAACTGATCGCGCAGGCCCACGCCGAAACCCGCCGGGCCGCCGCCGTCGCCGTGGAGCAGGAAATGGTTGCCCGCGTCGCTGAAATGCGCGCCCACGTTGTCGAAGCCGAGGCGCAGGTGCCGCTGGCCATGGCGGAAGCCTTTCGCAACGGCAACCTCGGCATCATGGACTACTACAAGATGAAGAACATCGTCGCTGACACCGGCATGCGAGACAGCATCGCGGGCAACAAACCTTCGGCCTGACCGTCGGTGGGTGATCGGAGCGATTGAAAAATCAGCGACCGCCGCCCGTGTCCAATCTGCACGCTCCCCGCCAACTCCACCCCAGCCTTTGCCGCCATGTTCGCCGACTTTGACCTGCGCGATTTGAAGCCCTTCCTCGTGGTCGGCTTCGTTCTCGTCGTCGTGATTGCCCAGGCGCTGGCCAAGGGAAAGAAACTGCTACAAGACTCATGGAACGAGGAAAGTTGGCAACCGCGCTCCCCGGGCGAGGTGGGTGACACGGAGCCCGCCCCGATAATTCGCCGCCACGAACGGCCGCCGCCCTTGGCTCCTCCGCTCTCGTTGCCGCCCGTTTCGCAGCGTCCCCCGAGGCCCCGCCCGGCGGGTGCTTGGGAGGCGGAATTGGAGCGCATCCTGCGCGGCGACACCGCGCCCGCGCCGGTTCAGGCCCCAGCTCCGGTGGCTCCGCCGCCGCCCAGCCGTTCGCGTTCGGCAACCTTCGACTATCAGGAAGATTCTGACCTCGAATCGGCGCCCGCGGCGCGGCCGGTGCGGACACCGCTCGGCGAAGCAGCTCCCGCCCCGAGCTTTACCCTGCATGAACAGATTGTGCAGCGGATGCGCCAAGTCGATGCCCGGGTCGGCCAGCATTCGGGCCCGACGGCCGCGGCTTTTGTGGCGCATCCGGCGGCGACGGCCGAGTCAGTGGCGGTTCGGCAATGGTTGCGGCAACCCGAAACCGCCCGCGCTGCGATGGTTGCCGCCACCGTCTTTGGTCCGCCCAAAGCGTTCGAGTCCTAAACCGTTTTCGCCCGACTTTCGGGGGCGACGCCGACGCTGAATTTCTGCGATGGGTTCAGCGAAGCCGGCTTGTGGTGCGTGACTCCCGTGTGGCAGCGTGTCGTAGCTTCCACATGCAGCTCGCCGATCTTTCCTCGCCCGCCTTGGCCCGGCTCAGCCGCGACACGCCGATCGTGTTCCCCGTGGCGGCGCTGGAACAGCACGGGCAGCACCTGCCGCTCTTCACCGACAGCCTGCTGGGCGGCGAGATTGTGCGGCGCGCCGACGTCGCGCTGGGCGACCGCGTGGTGTTCGCACCGCTGCTCTGGCTCGGCAACTCCGACCATCACCTCGACTTCGCCGGCACGCTCTCGGCACCGCCGCGCACCTACCTCGACGTGTTGGGCGGGCTGCTGGAGAACTTCCTCCAGCACGGCTTCAAGCGGCTCGTGTTCATCAACGGTCACGGCGGCAACGACGTGCCGGGCAAGCAAACAGTGTTCGAAGTCCGCCAGCGGTACCGGCAGCGCGACGACCTGCTGCTGTTGTTCGCCACCTACTGGAGCCTCGGCGCGAAGCCGTGGGAAACCGAACCGTCGCTCGGGCAGCGCGAGATGGGCCACGCCTGCGAATGGGAGACCTCGATGATCCTGCGCCTCGCGCCGCACCTCGTGGGCGACTTCACGAAACTGGCCACCGTGGAGCAGGGCAACGCCTTCCTGCCGGCCACGCGCGGCTGGGTCACCCGTGAACGCACCGGGCCCGGCCACATCGGCTCACCGCAACTCGCCTCGGCGGAAAAGGGCGAGGCGCTCTTCCGCGTCTTCAGCGACGACGTGGTGCGAATGCTCGAACGCGTCCTCCGTTGGGACGGCAAGTCGTGGGAAGGGTGAAAAAGAACTGGAGATGAACACGGTTCGGTGCAGATCAATGAGTTGGCAGCCGGAAAGCTGTCGTTCCGAGTCACTCCAGATATCCGTGCAGCCGGGCGATGAGTCAAAGCTAGCCGCGGAGCGGCGTCAGAAAGTAGCCCACGGCGTAAGCCGTGGGTTTGACGTTTGGCGTCACCAGCTCCGGAGGAGCGACAGAACTGACGGCGATTCAAGGGCTGGCCGCGGGTCTTTCGCCCCTGCCGGGGCTCTTGCAGTAGGGGCTTCGTTACCCCCGGGCTCACGCCCGGGGCTACTTTCTGCCGCGCCTCCGGCGCTGGGTAACCACAGCATGGGGGTGCGCTCGAATGCGCGAGCTAGTTCCCTGCACAGTCCGACTTGGCCCCGCATCGCTTTATAGGTCATGAGGTGCCACTCCTACGCCGAACTCATGGACGCATTGAAAGCTGCCGGACTGACTGGGCAATTGATGAATCCGCATCAAATGGCTGTCTCAACGCAGCCTGGGCCAGTTTGGCCGGACAACGGGAACAGTTTCTGGTTGTCATTCTACGACGGTGCCTGGTTCTTGGTGACTTGGGCTCCGGTCGGTTACCGGGTCCCAGATGGAAGCGATGTGGTGGAAGTGTGTGTGGCGTGCATGAAGGCGGTGGGGACGACTATGGCCCAAGTGCCTTCGACGATCGTGGAGCGGTTTAGGC
>CAIJLV010000052.1 GCA_903821635.1 uncultured Verrucomicrobiota bacterium
CAAATCGGCATCCGCCCCAACGGATTCAACCCAGAGCCGTAGGTCAGGTTGACCCCGCCGGCCACGCTGGGCGCGGTTTTGATTGCTTCAAACCCGGTTGCCTCGCCAACGTGTGGGCACGACTCACCTATGGCTGACAACTCGACCGCAACCAGCGCGTTCGTGCGGCGCCTGCTCCCTTGGACGCTAGCCGGCGGATTCCTGATCCTCTACTTGATCACCCTGAACCCGTGGGTTGGGGTGAACAGCCTTGATGTATTATCGCGCCTCACCGGGCGCGATGGTGACATCCTCTTGACCTCACCGCTGCTCTACCTGCTCACCCTGCCGATCAAGGGCGTTTCCCTGGCCCAACTGCCCGCCGTCGCCAACGTCCTCGCCGCCCTCTGCGCCGCTGGTGTGATTGGCATTCTAGCCCGGTGCGTAAACTTGTTGCCCCACGACCGCACCCGCGAACAACGGATGCGGGGCCAAATCGATGGTGGTCCGCTTCGCAGCCGCTTCGCGTGGGCACCGCCGATTTTTGCGGCCGGACTGCTGGGCTTGCAGCTTACCTTTTGGGAACAGGCCACCGCGCTTACCGGCGAGATGTTGGACCTTTTGGTGTTCGCGTTTCTGATCCAATGCCTGCTCGAATACCGAATCCGACTCAAGGAACGCTGGCTCTGGGCGTTTGCCGCCGCCTATGGAGCCGGGGTTACCAACAACTGGGCACTGATTGCCTTTGCCCCAGCCTTCTTAATCGCGCTCGTCTGGATTCGTGCTTGGTCCTTCTTTAACGCCGGTTTCCTGATTCGGATGCTCCTGCTGGGCCTCGCTGGCCTCACCCTGTATCTATTAACTCCGGTGGTGCTTTCGGCCCAGCGCGACGACGTCAGCCTCTGGATCGGCTTGAAATCAATCTGGGTCCACCAGAAGAACTACTTGCTGGGGATTCCCCGAGGGCGCGCCCTGCTCGTCGCCGCGGTCAGTCTCTTGCCTTTGGCCCTAGTCGGTATCCGCTGGGTCGGCGCCAAGGGCACCAGCATGGAAACCATGTTGAACGTGGCGACCGTGGCCGGGCTGCAAATCGCTTGGCTCGCCGGCAACATCTTCTTCGCCTTCGACCCCGCCTTCAGCCCCCGCCAAATGGTTCATCTGGACCCCGCCAGCGGTGGCCTGCCCCTACTGACGTTGGCCTTTACCGGGGCACTCGCCAGCGCCTACTTCCTCGGTTACCTGCTGGTGCTCGGCAGTGAAAAGCCAGAAAAAGCGTGGGATCGCCCAGGCACCGCAGTGAGCGGCCTCATCCAACTCGGCTTCGGCCTCTCTTTGCTGGCCACCATTGGCGTTCCCGCCGCGTTGTTATTCAAAAATTTCCCCGCCATCCGCTCGGCCAATGGCCCGGTGCTGCGCGAACTGGCGGATGCCCTCACGGCTCCCCTGCCCGCCCAGCCGACGCTGGTCCTCGCCGACGACGCAGTGACCTACGGTTTGGTGTCCTTCAAACTGGCTGCCACCCCGGCGATGCCGAACCACTTGGTGATGCTGACGCCCAAAGGTTCCTCCCGGACCTATCGTCGGGCGCTCGCATCGCGAAATGGCACTGACTGGCCGGAGCTTCAGGAGATGGCGACGCAGGAAGAAAACGTGGCCGGCAAATTCATGCTTTTGGTGGCTCGCGCCGCCGAAACCAACCGCGCCTACTACCTCCACCCGAGCCAGTCCATTCCCTCGGAATCGACGTGGCCCACTCCCGCCGGCGCCATCCAACGGTTGCACCTCTATACGCCTGACCAAATCACCCCCCCGAAGCTGGCCGCCGCCGAATTGAAGTCTGCCCTCGATTGGTGGCAGGCCGCCCAACCACAGTTGGATCGGGCCGTGGCCGCCGCCGACTTTGGCTCTGCCAATGGCCGCATGGCCTGCACCGTCTGGTCGCGGGCCGCCAACGGCATCGGCGTGCTACTGCAACAGGGCCAACTCTATGACGACGCGGCCAAGCAGTTTGCCCTGGCCCTCCGGCTCAATGGCCAGAACACCTCGGCCAAGATCAATCTGGCGGTCAACGCCGCCCTCAAAAAACAGGAACTGCCAGCCTTGGACCTCGAAAAACTGGGCTCGGGCCGCTGGCCGATCGAGATCATCAATCAAGGTGGACCGCTCGACGAACCGGTGTTGTTGACCAAACTGGGACGCGGCTTGGTCACTTCGCCTGATCGCCTCGTGCGCCGTGCGGCGATCGCCTTCCAGCGAGCCATGGAATTGAATCCTACCTTGCTGGGGCCCCAATTGGGTTTCGCCGAGGCCTGCCAAGTTGCCGGTCAGTTTGAACTCGCACTGAAGACCGTGAAGGCCGCGCAAAAACTGCCATTCGAAGCGGCGGACACCTTGCAGGCGGCCTATTTGGAGGCTTCCGCCCTGTTCATGCTCAAGCGTCCCGACGAAGCCGAGCGACTCCTGAATGCCCAGCTCAAGGCGTTTCCCGAAGCGGTGCAACTGATCGACCTCCTGAGCTACTATTACCTCAGCATTCCGAAACTGGAGGCGGCGATTCCGCTGCTCGAGCAATGGACCCGGCTCAGCCCGAGTGATCCCGGCCCGCTCATGCGCCTAACTGCCATCTTCATGGATCGGGCACAGTTCGACCGCGCTTTGGTGATGCTCGAAACCGTGATCCGAATCAACCCGGACAACATCGTGGCCAAGGCGAACCAAGCCATTTGCCTGCTGCGGGTGGATCGCCTGACCGAAGCCAAACGCGAATACGAGAATTTGGCGCGCAAGTTTCCCGAGGAACCCCTCTTCCAATACGGACTCGGCCAAGTCGCGGACAAGCAGAAGGAGCCCAAGGTCGCGCTGCGACACTTCGAAAATTACCTCCAACTCGCGCCTACCAACACCGCGGAATTCAGCGCCGTCGCCACCCGCGTCAACCAGTTGAAAGCTGGCCAGTAGGCCTAGCGCCGCGATGCGCGTAACCCACGTCATCACCCGGTTAATCGTTGGGGGCGCGCAGGAAAACACCATCGCGTCTGTCCTCGGGCTGCGGGCCCGGCCAGAGCTCCAAGTCGATCTGCTCGCGGGCCCGACCACCGGCGCCGAAGGCAGTCTCCAAGCCGTCGTCGAACAGGCGGGTTGCCTGACGTTAGTGCCGGAACTCATCCGCGCGGTTCGACCGTGGACCGATTGGCTGGCCTACCGCCGATTGGCCAACCATTTTCGCGCCACCCGCCCGGACATTGTCCACACCCACAGCGGCAAGGCTGGCATCCTCGGGCGGCTGGCGGCGCACCAAGCCGGGGTGCCGATCATCATCCATTCCATCCACGGTCCCAGTTTCGGTCCGTTCCAAGGCCCCGCAGCAAACTTGATCTTCACGGGCGCCGAACGCGTCGCCGGCCGGGTCACCGATCACTTTGTCGTCGTGGCGGAGGCGATGGCCCGCCAATACCTCGCCGCCGGTATCGGTCAACCGGAGCACTACACGCGTATTTTCAGCGGCTTCGAGCTAACCCCTTTTCTGGGAGCTCAACGTGATCCCGAACTAGCTCGTTCCCTCGGATTGAAAGCCGGTGATTTCGTCATCGGCAAGATTGCCCGCCTTTTCGAACTCAAGGGCCATGAGGATGTGTTTGCCCTCGCGCCGGAGCTAGTTCGCCGGGTGCCCCAGGCGAAGTTCCTGTTCGTCGGCGACGGACCGTGGCGCCCGCGCTTTGAGCAAATGGCTCGTGAAGCCGGCTGGGCGGACCGTTTTATCTTCGCCGGTCTAGTGCCCCCGGGTGAGGTCGGCCGCTACGTAGGGCTGATGGATTGCCTCGTCCACCTGAGCCGGCGGGAAGGCCTGCCCCGGGCGCTGCCGCAGGCAATGGCGGCGGGCAAGCCGGTGGTGGCCTACGACTGCGATGGCGCGGGCGAAGTCTGTCGCGAGGGCGAAACCGGCTTCCTCATCCCGCTGGGTGATTCCGCGACGGTAATGACCCGACTGACGGAACTGGCAGCCAAACCTGAACTGCGCTCCCAACTGGGCGCAACTGGGCGCGCCTTCGTGCGAGAACGCTTCTCAATCCAACGCTTGGTGGACGACCAACACGCCCTTTACCTTCGGTTGACCGCGGCACGCAACGGGTTGGCCCGCGGCTCGAACCCTGATTCACCGTCCCGCCCTCACTGAGCCTGCGCCGTGTCCTTTCCCGCCAACGCCTACCTTTTGTCCTTCCTCGGGGCGCTGCTCGCCACCGCCGCTTCTCTGCCGCTCTGGCGGGCGTGGTGTGAGCGAACTGGACTCGTGGATGATCCCGGCCAGCGCAAGATTCACCACACCCCAATCCCGCTTGCCGGCGGCCTCGCGGTCTTCACTGGCCTCGCGCTGGTCGTGCTTGGCGGCGCCGCTGCGGTCGGGCTCGAACTGTTGAATCCCGAGGCCGTAGCCAAGCTGAGTTATGGCTTGGGCCGGCGGGCGCCCCAGCTCGCCGCCATCTTTGGCGGAGCCTTGGGCATGGTTGCGCTGGGGGCTTGGGACGACCGCTACGAGTTAAAACCGGCCGTCAAATTTGCCGGCCAATGCGCCATCGCACTCCTCGTCGCCGCCAGCGGGGTGCGCGTGACGTTGTTCGTGCCGAATGTGGCCTTCAGCTACGCCGTGACCGTGCTCTGGATCCTCACCGTGACCAACGCGCTGAACTTCAATGACAACATGAACGGCTTGTGTGGCGGGCTTGGGGCCATCGCCGCGGGCTGGATCGCCTACCATGCCGCCACCCAAGGCCAATACCTCGTAGCGTCCCTCGCGCTGCTGGTCGTGGGCGCACTGGTGGGCTTTCTCCCGTTCAACTTCCCCCGGGCGTCGGTCTTTCTCGGCGACTCGGGCAGCCATCTGGTTGGCTACCTGCTGGCGGTCCTTGCAATCTTGCCGCATTTCTATTCGGCAACTCAGCCGGAGCTGAGCCGGTTCGCCGTGCTGAATCCGTTGCTGATTCTCGCCGTCCCTCTACTAGACCTCGCCGGCGTGGTTGGGGCTCGGACTCGGGCCGGAAAGCCGTTCTGGATCGGGGATACGAATCACTTCTCGCACCGACTGGTGCGGGCCGGCCTCTCCAAACCCCAAGCCGTGCTCGCCCTGTGGTTCGTCGCCTTGGCCGGGGGGGCCGTAACGCTGATTTGGTGACGAACCGGGTCCCTTTTGGGCGCGCTGCCCTTGGTCGCCACCGTGCGGCGCTAATCCCGAAACGGAGTCTCAATCATTCCTCGAATCGACTGCTTGGAATCGGCATCCATGCCCGTGAGGCCAAAGCGGATTTCAGTCATGCGCGGACGCAGGCGGAAGCTGCCGAACAGGCGGTCCCAAACCGAGAGCAGCGATGCATAGTTGGAGTCCGTGTCGGCTGGCTCCCGGGAATGATGAATCTTGTGCAGGCCCGGCGTGACGATCAACCCGCGCAGCGCGCGTTCGAGGGCCGGGGGCAAACCCACGTTGGCGTGCTGCCACTGCACGCAGGCTTGTAGTAGGGTTTCGTAAAGCACGACGTGCCAGAACTGGAAACCCGCCAAGGGAATCACCGCGATTCGCAGCACCGACGACAACCCAATCTCGCCGAGGTGAAAACGGTTGGCCGTGGTCACGTCCATCTGGGCATCCGAATGGTGGACGCGGTGAAAACGCCACAGTCCCGGCAATTCGTGAGCCGCCCGATGCCACCAGTAGGTCCAGCAATCAAAAAGTAAGACCGCCCCCAGCGCCGCCGGCCACCCGGTTAATCCCAGCCAGTTCAAAATGCCGAACTGGTGCTGGGTGGCGACCGCGGCGACCGCTTTCCAAGCCCAGACAAACAGCAGCGCAACGACCACCGCATTCAGCGCCCCGAGGCCGACGTTGCGCAGGCCGTGCTGACAACGTGCCCGCGCCGTCAGGAAGAGGCGAAAATAGGGGGCCACAGTCTCCCACAGCAGCAATCCAAGCAGCCAACTCATGCTCAAGACTGCCCGCCAGCGCTGCATTTCGGCGGGATCACTCACCGGAGACCGCTCCTGGCTCAGCGCGCAATTCCGGTTTTAGCAGTTGGCCAAACGTCGCGTTGTAAGGATGCACCGCCCGCACCGGTTGCCCGTCGCGTTCGATCGCTCGGCCTTCATTCGCCCACTGAAAGATCGAACCTTCGAGATTCACGACGTTCGTGAAGCCCGCGCGTAGCAGTCGGGTCGCACAGTCGCTGGAGCGATAGCCGACGGAGCAATACACCACCACCGGGCGATCCAGCGGTAATGTCGCCGCCAGTTCGGGGCCAGCTATCTTCGGATCCACTTGGCGCGCTCCCGGCAGGTGGCTGACCTTGAACTCTGCCAAGGTGCGCACATCGAGCAGGAGGGGCGCTGGTCGGTTGGTATCGGCGAGCCACGCCGCGAGTTCCGCCGGCGAACGCTGCGTCACGGTGGGAAACCGTTCACGCACCAACGCCCTCATTCCGTCCATGCCGTCACGTTCCGGCTCGAAAGCGAACCCCGCCACGGAGAACCCCACAGCACCAATCAACAGCAGGCACAGCCAAATCATGGATGGTAACAACGTAGTTCAGGGCGCCACCGCATCCACCCGGTAAATCCGTTGCGGGTCGGTGGCACTGGCATCGCTCAACGTTCGGTTCAGACCATCGCCGCGTAGCGAATCCGCGGTCAACCACGCCGGCGTCGTCCAGTCCGGTTTGAAGAGCAGTGAGTAGGTCACGCCCGGCTGGGTCGGGAGGTTGACTTGAAATCCAGCGGCGGTGTGGCTCACCTGCCCGCCGGCCAAGTGGGGTGCCTGCAATTCGTGCAGTCGGTAAATATCCCCGTTGCTGGCGACCACCCACGGCAGGCCATTGGGGGCCACTGCCAACCGAATCGCGTTGCCAATCTGGCCGACCCACGTGGAACCATCCCAGCGATAGACCTGCCGGTCGCTCAAGCCGCCAGCCACATATCCGGTCAGCCACACGCTGCCATCCGGTCCACAGGCGATGTCGCTGCCGCGGCCGGGTAATTTGACCCACGTATCCGTTGCCCGGCGGAAGACGTCGCCGTTTCCAGTCACGATCCAAGCCGCGCCCGTGGCATCCACCGAAATGCGCCGCGCCCCGCCCCCCACCTCAACCCAAGCGGTTCCACTCCAGCGGTAAATGTCGCCATTGAGCGTGGGAAACGCCACCGGGTCGCCCGGCCAGCCCACCATCCAGACGGATCCCTCCGCGCCCACCGCAACGTCGAGCCCACGACCGGCCAGCTTCTGCCAGATCGTGGACTGCTTGCGAAAGACGGAGCCATCCGCCGCGATCAACCACGGCAGGCCGTCGGGCCCCACCGAAATGCTTACTCCGCTGACATTGGCCTCGGCTTCAAAGGTGGAGCCGTTCCACCGGTAGACCCCGGTATTAGACCACGCAGCTCCCTGCCCCACGATCCACACTTCGCCCGCGCCACCCACGCCCACGTCGTTGGCGCCACCGGGCATTTTTTCATAAAAATAGGTCTGGGCGACGAGCGCCCAAGGCATCGCCACAACGCTCAACAAAACGAAGGTCTGTTTCATGGTAGGAACTTGGTCGGGGCTGAGTGGACGCAACCGAGCCCCCCGGAGATTCAGGGCAAACTAAGCCAACTCCAACTCCCACTTCAAACGTTCCTCCCCGCTCCGGCCCCGCTTCCGGCTGCCCAAATGGTTTGGCCTCACCCGGTCGCGCGCGTCCGCTCGAGGTGAATCATCCACCGCCAAACCTCGACCTAGCCCAAGCCGTTGCCATCGATGAACAAGCGTCGAGTAGCCTCCCGCGCCTGCAGCACGAAGCTTGGGTAAAGATTGGAAGGACATGAGCTTTGAACCCATCCCCAAGGCAATGATGAGCCCAACCCAGCCGCACGCCCCAGTCGGGCGCCGGTTCCACCGGCTTCGCACACGTGTCCGCCAGCCCTGCCAAGCGTTCAAGAAACCGGCCGCAGCCACCGAAACGCCCACCCGCGGGGGCGTCGGCGACACTCGGTCGCGGGCGGTCCTAACACGCATTTCCAGTCCTACCTGCCGCCCGCTATCGACTCACGCGCCTACGGGCACCCTGACCTTTGAAGGCAAGTTTACCGATCGACCCGACCGGCCCGCACCCAAAACGGGTTGGTTCGTCCGCCTGCACTGGAATTTCGCAGCGTAAAACCAAGCCAAGAAACCCCATGCCACTCTACGAATACATCTGCCAGCAATGCCACCACGCCTTCAGCGAAGTGCTCACGCTCAAAGAACACGAGACCAAGAAAGTTCAGTGTCCCAAGTGTAAGAGTGAAGAACTGGAACACGTTATCGAACCCTTCTTCGCCAAGACGGCCAGCAAGACCCAGAGCTGGTAAACGGCGCCCGCGCACCACGCGACGCACGACGGTCAAACTTCAGCCCGTGGGCGCATCTCGGGGGGCACCAGCGGGGCTGATAACACTGTGAAACGGGAGATTTCGCCCAAATTTATCATGAACCCGACTGCCCCTTTGCCAAGCGACAACGCCACGACCGCGCCCATTGCGACCCGCCGGGCGCGGCCAACTTCGGCGGATATTTTGGGCCGCTCGCCGGCTGATTTGGCCAAGCAAGCGCCCGCCAAATGGCGCTGGCATCATCGGGCGCTGCTGGCGCTACAGCGCCGCTTGCTCCAAGACCGGGGCGATTTGCTGAAAGTCGCCGCCCAACCGCTGGAACCCCACAGCCTCGACGAAGCCGACTCGGCCACCGATGAGTTTGATCACGATCTGGCCCTAAGCGAATTGTCGGCGGAGCAAGACGCCCTCTACGAAGTGGCCGAAGCACTGGCCCGAATTCGGAACGGCACTTACGGCGTTTGCGAAGTCTCGGCCCAAACCATTCCCGCCGAACGCCTCAAAGCCATTCCGTGGACCCGGTTTACCCGCGAAGTGGCAGAACGATTGGAGCCGGCAGGAATCGCTCCGGCCGCCCGCGTCCACCCAGCAGCCACCGTGCGCAATCACGACGAGATCCGACTAGTCCCGGAAACCGAACTCGAAGCAGAGGAAGAAGCGGAAGCGGTCGAGGACACTTCGGCCTCCGCGCCGGACGACGAACCACTCCTCGCAGCGTTTGCGCCCCTTCCGCCGCCTCGCCCAGGCGGGAGCGCCGCCTCCGACATGACCAGCGGTTCAGGCCAAGATGCCTGACACCACCTTACCGGCGATTCCGGTCAGACGGGCGTCCAAGCCTTGGAATTTCACCGACAGGCGGGTGTGTTCGATGCCCAGCGCACGGAGCATCGTCGCGTGGAGATCGTGGACATCGATGGGATTTTCCACGGCGGAATAACCGAGCTCATCGGTGGAACCGTAAACCGTGCCCGGGCGAATCCCACCGCCGCAAAGCCAGATGGTGAAGCCGGCATTGTGGTGATCGCGCCCATCGCCGCCTTGGCTCATCGGGGTGCGGCCAAACTCACCGGCCCAGACGATCAGCGTATCTCGGAGCAGATCGCGCTGCTTGAGATCCGTGATCAACGCCATGCAGGCGCGATCGATTTCCTGCGCCTTGAACTGGACGCCCTCTTTCACGCCACCGTGGTGATCCCAGTCCTTGTGGTAAAGCTGGATGAACCGCACGCCGCGCTCAGCCAACCGCCGGGCCAGCAGACAGTTCGCCGCAAAGGAGCCGTCGCCCGGCTGGCAACCGTAGAGCTCCAACGTTCCAGCCGGTTCGCGGGAGACATCCATCAAGTCGGGCACGCTAGCCTGCATCTGGAACGCCATTTCGTATTGCGCGATGCGCGTGGCGATCTCGGGATCATCCACCACCGCGTCATGCTGCGCGTTTAGAGCGTTGACCGCTTGCACCACGTCCAACTGCTGACTGCGACTCACCCCGCCAGGCGTGCCAAGGTAGAGCACTGGATCGCCCTTGCCCCGCAAGTGCACCCCTTGAAAGCGGCTGGGAAGAAAACCCGCGGCCCATTGCCGGGCGGCGATGGGTTGATTCTGCCCGCCCCGCCCAAGCGAGGTTAACACCATGAATCCCGGTAAATTCTCCGCCGCGGACCCGAGTCCATACGTCAGCCATGAGCCCATGCTCGGCCGGCCGGCGATTTGCGAACCGGTGTTCATGAACATGTGGGCTGGATCGTGATTGATCGCCTCACTCGTCATCGAGCGCACAAAGCAGAGGTCGTCCGCCACGGACCCGAGGTGCGAAAACAGTTCGCACAGTTCCACGCCTGATTTACCGAACCGTTTGAACGGTAGTTGCGGGCCGAAACACTGAAGCTTTTGGCCCTGAAGCTGGGCGATCTGTTTTCCGGCGGTAAACGATTCCGGCATCGGCTGCCCGTGCATGGCCGCGAGCTTGGGCTTGGGGTCAAAGGTTTCTAGGTGCGAAGGCCCCCCTGCCATGGTCAACCAGATGACCCGCTTGGCTCGGGGTGGGAAATGAAACGGCTGCACCACTCCGGGCCAGCGATCAGACGTCGCCGCAGCCGCCCGCCCCAACGCGGGGTTGAGGAGCGACGCGAGTGCGAGGCTTCCCACGCCTTGGGCCGCACGCCCGAGGAAGGTGCGGCGAGTCTGTTGCTGGGCGGAGAATTGGCGGAGTTCAGCGGCGAGGTTCATGAGAAAGAAAGAGCGCGCGGAAAAGCGCGAAGTATGCGGTGAAGTTGAAGCCGCAACGGGCTGAAGAGTCGGCACCGGCCCATAAGCCGGCGGGCGATTCGCCGATCGGTTGGGCCCGCCTCAGACGACGGCCAAGCGTTCCGGTCAGGCCCCTGTTCATGTCAAAATCCCTTTCACAACCTGCGCGCCCGTCACGCCGGTCAGGCGGGCATCAAGGCCCTGAAATTTATGACTGAACCGGAGGTGGTCGAGACCGAGAAGATG
>CAIJLV010000053.1 GCA_903821635.1 uncultured Verrucomicrobiota bacterium
GCCCAGCCCAAGCGGGCCCACTTTCAGCGGTGCGGCTTCCGGCTGATATCGCACCCAGACATCGTCGCGCACCGCCCATTCGCCCTCGGCGGTGCGCAGTCCCGGGAACCGGGCGGCTGGACCCGGTTCGCTGAGCAACTGCTTCAGCGTGCCTTTGCCGTCGTTGTAGTCTTTGCCGTCGAGGTCAGCGACGGCTTGCCCCTCCATGTTCGATTGGCCCGCGAGGATGAACACTTTCACCGGGGCAGCGGTGGCTTGAACCCAAGGCAGGCCGAGCCCCAGCAGCACGATCAGGCCCGCGCAGTAATCTACAAGCGGCCACCTCATGCGCGGATGTTCCTACAAGCTGGAGCCGCGCTGGCGTGAGCGAACGCATCGAAGTGGGAGCCCAAGCTGGCTTGCTGACAAAAAGTGTTCACCGGGAATTGTTAGCCGAGTCTCCACGGGGCTTATCAGCGGGGTCGAGTCCGGAGTGAGGGCCCAGGCTGGCGTTGGTTTCATTTGGAAAACCGGATTTCCGGGCGGTGGTGGGTTCCGCCGGTGCCGTCGGACTCGGCTGGATATGGGAGTCGATCAGTGAACCTGCGCTTCGTCTGTGCTCATTTTTGCTTCCGCGAGGCCGGCTTCTCGTGCGGCTTGCGCTTGGGTTCGGTTTGGGTGGGTGCGTTGGGATTGGTGGCCCAAGGCGCCTTGGTTTCGGCCAGCCATTTAAGCAGATCGTTGAGCAGTTCTTCGCGTTTGGCGGTGTGCTGGATGAGGTTCTTCCGTTCGCCGACATCCGTGGTGAGGTTGTAGAGTTCGACGGCGTTGTTTGTCGCGGCGGCGGCGCGACCGCCCTGGAGCAACCATTCCTCGTGGTAGAGATGCAGCTTCCAGTCGCCTTTGCGGATCACGCTGACGGGACGGGTGCGGAAAACCGGGTCGCGTCCGCGGAGCACGGGGTCATCAAGATAGCCGGGAAAATGCCAATACAGGGCCTTGCGTTGGGGCACCCGTTGGCCGCGCAGGAGTGGGAGCAAGTCTTCGCCATCGACGACGTGGTTCGGTGGAATGGGTGCACCGGCGGCGCCGAGCATGGTGGGGAACAGGTCCACTTGGCTGACGGGAATGCCGCTGCGACTGTCGGCCCGCACCACGGCGGGCCAGCGGATGATGAGGGGAACGCGGAGGCCGCCTTCGTAATAGCAGCCCTTGTTTCCGCGCAACGGCTCCTGCGAGGACTCGGGCGTGGCGCCGTTATCGCTGGTGAAGATGACCAGCGTGTTCGTGGCCAAGCCTAGTTCTTGGAGGCGCGTGAGCAGCAGGCCCACGCTGTGATCGAGGTCATTCAAACAGGCCGCGTAGAGCGCATTGGTGTGCAGCAATCCCGGATTCTTGGCGCGAAACCGCTTCAACGTCTCAGACCGCGCCTCCAGTGGGCTGTGAATGGCGTGGTGCGAAACGAAGGCGAAGAAGGGTTGCTGGGTGTGATCCTGTATCCAGTCGGCCGCCGCACGGGTTAGCGCGAAGAGGCTCTTCGGGTCCTGAGGATCGGTGCCTAGGCTATTGGGTTCGGCTGCCCGGGGATCAACGACGGTGTCGAAGCCTTGTTGCTCAGGCGTGGCGCCGTCGGGGCCGGCGAGATCCCATTTACCGAACAGGGCCGTCGCGTAACCGGCGGCTTTCAAGGCCTTCGCGAGCGTGAGGGTAGCCGGGGCCAGACCCGTTTTTCCCGGCTCGGGCACGAGCCGCATCTGCGCCTGTGGACCGCGGGCGGTGCTGCCCACGGCATAGACGCCGTGGCGCGGGGTGTATTGGCCCGCGTGCAGGCAGGCTCGACTCGGGGTGCAATTGCCCGCGTTGGCGTAGCCTTGCGTGAAGACCAAACCTTGGCGGGAGAGCCGATCCAAGTTGGGCGTCTCGTAGAAGTCGGCGCCCTGATAGCCCACGTCGCGCCACCCGAGGTCGTCGGCGAGGATGAACAGGATGTTCGGGCGCCGGGCCGGAGCGTTCGTCGCCAGCAGCGGGTTGGTTTGGGCGGTAGCGGCGGGCCAAACCAGGAGCATTACCAGCAGGGATAGCCACGACTTCATGGCCGAACCTTGGGGTGAAATCCTTCAGGCTGGCGAGTGGGGAACGGGCGGCTTGTTTCCAGGGCATTATTTTGCGGGCCCTGCGTTGACGGGACCGCGCCCGATGCGGCGTCATCGCGGCGTTATCGTATGCAGAGTCTCATCGGTCTCATCACGTCCGCGGACCCAGCGGTGCGCAACCAGTCCCTCGACGCGTTTGCTGCGAAGGCTAATGCCCAGCAATTGCTCGCCGCCTGCGCGGAACTCGACGCGTTTCGCCGGCAGGCCGAGAATCTCTACGAACGAGTTCGCACGCTCTTCTTCCTCGCTCACATTCACCGCTACCATTTGCCGGTCAAACTCGCCGACCAAGCGCCCCCTCGGCCCAGCAGCCCGAACGACCAACCCGCGCTGATCCCCTTTCACGGATTCGAATTACTGCTCCACCGCCGCTTCGAGGAAGCGATCGACACCTTCCTCGCCGATCAGCAGACCCAAGGCTCCAGCGATGGACTTTGCTCTGCCTTGGCTGCGGCGTATCACCGGTTGGCGTTCCAGACGCTCGCCGATCAGGTCCGCCGCAGTGTCCGCACCGTGCGCGGCAACCAGTGGATGTTTCGCATGGGGCATCCGGCCGACCAACCGCTCCGCATCCGGCCTGAACTGCTCCAGCGGAGTGCCGACGGCACCTTTCCCATTCTGCTTGAGCAGACGCCCGTGCGCATGGACCTCACGCATTCGGCGTGGTCTGACATTTTCTTCCTCGGCATGGATTTCCCGGAGGGCGCCAAGGTCATCAACATCTCCGTCGACCTCGGCGTTCACGGCCGCGACGCCGCCCCGCGGCCACCGGTCAACGCCTCGCTCCGAGTCATCGATGAACCGGTGCTGCGTCTGACCTCGGTCGATCTCGGCGCGACTGCCGATCTCAGCGCGCTCAGCGATGTCTTCGACTTCGCCAAAGATTACCTCGGTCTGCTCAAGGCCGCTGTCATCGCCGCCGGCATCGTGCCGCCGGGCATCGAAGGCTCCGGCCAATCGCTCGCGGAACTGCTCGCCCAAATCGTCGGTCCCGGCCGCGGTCTGGAAATCGTCTCCAACGTCAACGACATCCCCAAGGGCTCGCGCCTCGCCGTCAGCACGAACCTGCTCGGCTCGCTCATCAGCGTGTGTATGCGGGCGACGGGCCAGACGACCGGCGACGATAGTGGGACAGGTTTCCAGCCTGTCTCCGGGGCTTCCAGCCCCAGCTCCCAACACGGGCAAGATGCTCGTGCGACCGGCAGGATGCCTGTCCCGCTAAAAGGCCTCACCGGGCCCTTGTCGGAACCCGACCGCCGTCTCGTCCTCGCCCGCGCCCTGCTGGGCGAATGGCTCGGCGGTTCCGGCGGCGGTTGGCAGGATTCCGGCGGCGTCTGGCCGGGCATCAAGCTCATCACCGGCGTGCCTTCCGGCGAAGGTGACCCGGAGTTTGGCATCTCGCGCGGGCGGCTCATGCCGGTGCACCATGTGTTCAGCCGTGACCAAATCCCCGAGTCCGCGCGCAAGGCGCTGATGGATTCCCTCGTCGTCGTCCACGGCGGCATGGCCCAGAACGTCGGTCCGATCCTAGAAATGGTGACGGAGAAATATCTTCTTCGCTCCCGCGCTGAATGGGCTGGACGCCAAGATGCGCTGAGCGTGTTGGACGAAGTGATCTCCGCCCTGAAACGTGGCGACATCAAGGCCCTGGGCGCGGCTACCACGCGCAACTTCCGCGAGCCGCTCCAAGCCATTATTCCTTGGGCTTCGACCTATTTCACCGAGCAGCTCATCGCCAAGTGCGAGGCCGAGTTCGGCGGCGACTTCTGGGGCTTCTGGATGCTCGGCGGCATGTCCGGCGGCGGCATGGGGTTCATCTTTGCGCCGCACCGCAAGCTGGAAGCCCAAGCGCGTCTCCAGCAGATCATGCTCGAAACCAAGCGCGAGCTAAGCGCCTCGCTGCCGTTCGCGATGGATCCCGTGGTCTTCGACTACGCCATCAACGAAAACGGCACCTTCGCCACGCTGTTGACCGATGACGACGCGCTCATGCCCCCCGGCTACTACGCGCTCGTCCTGCCCAAGCTGCTCCGCACCGACCGTTCCGAACTACCCGCCAGCCGGCGCCCCGAGCTCGACAAGTTTGGCGCGGCCTGTCGCACCAAGCCCGAGTTGCGCGGCATGGTGCAGACACTCTTCGACGCCCTCTTGCCGCGGGGCAAGTCCGGCAAGTCCGACGGCGCCTCGCTCCATGAACTGCTCGAACAAAACGGTTTCGACCGCGCCCAGCATGAGCAGATCCGCGCCGATCTGAAAGAAGGCCGCATCGGCCTCGCCCAAAATCGTCTCCGCGCCGACACGCGCATCGAGGATGTGAAGGACGAGGACGTGGCGCGGCTGGACGGCGGCGCCGGCCAGCTAGCGGTAGTGGCACAGGCGCCCTCGCCTGTGGCTAGTGGCACAGGCGCCCCCGCCTGTGCACCTGAGGTTTCGTTGTTCACCCCCTTCGACAAAGACCGCCCCGCCTCCATCACTCAGCGTAACCTTCCGCACTGGCGACAGGATGGCTGCACCTACTTCGTTACTTTCCGCCTGGCCGACGCCATGCCCAAGGACGTGTTGGAACGTTGGCGCACCGAGAAGGCCGAGTATTTGAAGCGCCTTCCCCAGCCCGTTTCCGAAGCCGCCCTGGAAGAAGCCACCGCGCTCTTCACCGCCAAGTTCGAGGAAGAATCCGACCGGGGCTTCGGCTCCTGCTTTCTGCGAAAGACTGCTGGTGCTGATGAAGTCGAACGCTGTCTCCGCCACTTCGACGGCCAACGCTACGCCTTGGGTAGCTACGTCGTCATGCCTAACCATGTGCACGTGTTGGTCCGGCCGCTGGGCGAACATTCCCTGAGCGAGATCACCCAAGGCTGGAAATCTGTCAGCGCACATACGTTCAAGAAGCTGGGCCTGAGCGACGGTGTGGTTTGGCAGGACGAATCCTTCGACCACATCGTCCGCGACGGGCAGCAGTTGGAACGCTTCGGCCGCTACATTGCGGAGAATCCGGTGAAGGCGCGGTTGAAGGACTCGGACTTCCGGCTCGGTTGCGGGACCGGAGGTCGGCAGGCGGGGGCGCCTGCCGCACTGGACACAGGCGGGGGCGCCTGTGCCACTAGCCCGGCTTCGGCAGCTTCGGCAAAAGCCCTCGCCCTCGGCGAGGCCGCCCTCCGCAACGGCGAACTGGCCGTCGTTACATTGGCAGCCGGTGCGGGCTCCCGTTGGACCGGCGGGGCCGGCACCTGCAAGGCGCTCCATCCCTACGCCAAGCTCGGCGGACGCCACCGCACCTTCATCGAGACGCACCTCGCCAAGTCGCGTAAAGCCGGCCGGACCTACGGCGCGACCATTCCTCACGTCTTCACCACCAGCTACCTCACCCAGGGACCGACCGCTGAGTTTCTCGGTCGGATGCAGCGCTACGGCTACGACGGCCCGCTGCACCTCTCCCAGGGCAAGAGCGTCGGCCTGCGGATGATCCCCACCGTGCGCGACCTACGGTTTCAGTGGGAAGAAATGCCCCAGCAAGTGCTCGACGTGCAGCAGCAGAAGGTCCGCGAGAGCTTGCGCTCGGCCCTCATGAACTGGGCCAAAACCACCGGGGAAGGCAGCGACTACACCGACAACGTCCCGCTCCAGTGCCTTCACCCCGTCGGCCACTTCTACGAGCTGCCGAACCTGCTCCGCAACGGCGTGCTTGCAAAGTTGCTCACGGAACGCCCGCAACTCCGTTGGCTGATGCTGCACAACATCGACACCCTTGGCGCCAGTCCCGACGCCGCGTTGCTCGGCCAGCACATTCAGAGCGGCGCCTGCCTGACCTTCGAGGTTATCACGCGCCGCTTGGAAGATCGCGGCGGCGGTTTGGCCCGCGTGAACGGCCGTCCACGTCTGGTCGAAGGCCTCGCCATGCCGCGCGAGGAGGACGAATTCCGTCTGAGCTTCTACAACTCGATGACCACCTGGATCGACCTCGACCAGATCCTCGCCGTGATGGGGCTGACGCGAGAAGACGTGCTGGCTGCCGGCAGTGGCTCCGTGGCTAGTGGCACAGGCGCCCCCGCCTGTGTCAGTCCCGCAGGCGCCTCGCCTGCGGACTCTGCAGTTCAACAGGCGGGGGCGCCTGTTGAACTAAACCCCGGCGAGGGCGCCGGGGCCACTACGGCCGCTGCCGCCCAGGAAAAGATCACCGCCGCCATCCGCGCCTTGGCCGCCAAGCTGCCGACCTACGTGACCGTGAAGGACGTGAAGAAGCGCTGGGGCCACGGCCAGGAAGACGTCTTCCCCGTCGCCCAGTTCGAGAAGCTCTGGAGCGACCTGACGGCGCTGCCCGAGATCAACACCCAGTTCGTCGTCGTCCCCCGCCTGCGCGGCCAACAGCTCAAGGACCAGGCCCAGCTCGACGGCTGGCTCCGCGACGGCTCGGCGGCGTATGTGGAGAGCTTGTGTGAATGGGCGTGATGTTGGCTCGCGTCTACTGCCCGCCTCTTCCAAGGTCCTTTAAGCAATGCCGTCGCCCCGTAAGCCCGCCTTGGGCTTCATCTTCGTCACGCTGTTCCTCGATATCCTCGGGATCGGCCTGATCATTCCCATTTTGCCCAAGCTCGTGACGGCGTTGCAGGGCGGAAACATGGCGGCGGCGTCGCACACGGTGGGCCTGTTGGCTGCGCTTTACGCGCTGATGCAGTTCGTCTTCGCACCGATCCTAGGCAGCCTGTCGGATCACTACGGACGGCGGCCCGTCATCTTGGGGTCGCTGTTCGGTTCAGGACTCGACTACCTGCTGCTCGCCTTTGCTCCGAACTTGGGTTGGTTTTACGTGGGGCGCGTGGTGGCGGGCATCACCGGGGCCAACATCACCGCGGCGACCGCCTATATCGCCGACGTGAGTCCGCCGGAGAAGCGGGCGGCGAATTTCGGTCTGATCGGGGCGGCGTTCGGCCTTGGTTTCATCGCGGGGCCGGCGTTGGGTGGCTTGTTGGGCAGTCACGATCTCCGGTTGCCGTTTTTCGTCGCGGCCGGGTTGACGTTGGCGAACTGGCTCTACGGGTTCTTCGTGCTGCCGGAATCCTTGGCCCCGGAGAATCATCGCCCGTTTTCCTGGGCGCGCGCGAACCCGGTTTCCTCCCTCGCCGCGTTGCGGCATCACCCGCTGGTGCTGGGGCTGGCGATCAGCTTCTTCCTGCTCAATCTCGCCAATTTCGGCCTCCACGCCCTGTGGGTTCTTTACACGGATCACCGTTACGGCTGGACGCCGTCGCAGGTGGGTTGGTCGCTGGCGATCGTCGGGATCACCGCGGCGATCGTGCAAGGCGGGTTGGCCCGTCGGATCATTCCGGCTCTGGGCGAGGTGCGTTCCATCACGATCGGGTATCTGATCGGGGCGTTGGCCTTTGTGGGCTACGGGCTCGCGACGCGGGGCTGGATGATCTACGCGATCCTCGTTTTTGGTTCGCTCGGCGGCATCGGGAGCCCGGCCGCGCAGGGGTTGATTTCGCGCCAGGTCGCCGACAATGAACAGGGGGCGATCCAAGGCGCGTTGACCAGCTTGGGCAGTATTGCCGGGTTTACCGGCCCGCTCTTTTCGACTGCCCTGTTTGGCTACTTCATTGGCCCGCGGGCGCCGTTCCACTTGCCGGGCGCGGGCTTTTTCCTCGGCGCCCTACTGATTCTCATCTCGTTGTGGGTGGCGTTGCGCACCCTCGCCCAGCATCCCCCGAAGGCCTTGGTCCCCCGCGGCGAAGCCGGGGTGGCGCCGGGTCACTGAGCCGGCGCCACGCCAGCGCGGCGCAATTGTTCCTGCCACTGGTCGAGCGCGGCTTGCATGGACGGAAACGCCAATTGTTCCGGCCGCACGCTGAGTGGGTCGAGCCATTCAAACTGCGCCACGTCGTCCAAGGCGGCGGCTTGTTCGGCGTTGAGCGCGCGGGCGGTGAAGAAGAAATCCAACACCGGATACGTCACCTCGGCGTAGTGATATGAATTGGGGTGCGAGCCGAGAAACGTCACGTCGGCGATTTCCAGTCCGACCTCTTCGCGGATTTCCCGGCCGGCCGCCGTTTCAGCGCGTTCGCCGAGGTCAATGAAGCCGCCCGGAGGGGCGAGGCAACCTCGGCCCGGATCTTTGGCGCGGTGAATGAAGAGCGCCTGACCGTCGGCGCGCTGGATGAAGACGGCGATGGCGACGGCCGGATTAAAAAACAGCCGAAAGCCGCACGCCCCGCAGGTGAACACGTTCGTCGCGGGGGGCGCGAGTTGTCGGGCCCCGCAGCGGGGACAGTGCCGGAAGAAATCGCGCGGGGTCATGCGCGCCGTTCAGTTGAGTTTTGTGACCTTCAGATCATCAAACCGGATTGGGGTTCCGCTGAAGGGCAGGCCCCAAGCGCCCGCTTTGCCGGCGGGTTGCAGCTTTGCTTCGGTGAACGTGACGAGCGGTTGGTCGGGCGCGGTCCCCGTTGCCGGCCACGCGGCGCCTTCCAGGATGAACGTGCCGTCCGGAGCGGGGCGCAGGGCGAGGCGTAGCTGGGTCCATTCGCCGCTGATCCACTTGAAGTTAGCCGTCGCCACCGCGGTTTCGCCCTTGAACAATTCGACCGCGTTTTTTGCCGGCGTGACTTGCAGGCGGTAGCCGCTGGCGCCGTTCAAGCCCACGGCGAAGGTCGGAAACTTGCGTCCGGTTTTTGTGCCCCAGATGCGGGCGCTGACCGCGACGCCGGAAGGCTGGCTGGGGCCAAACAAGAAGCCGTAACTCTCCAGCGGAGCGCCGGGCAATTCGACGAACTGGTTGTCCCCCTCGGCGGTGACTGCGAACTGACCGTCCAGCAGCTTGAACGGGGGGTCCGGCAGTTCGCCGGCTGGAACCTTGGAAAAATCTTCGGCAAACAGCGGCGTCGGTTCAGCGGCGCGCAACGCCACGACGAGCACGGTTCCCAGAACAAGCCAGATCGGTTTCACGAGGTCGAAACTAGGCAGCGGAACGCCGGCGGGCAACCGGGGCCACACGCAGATTTGCCACGGCCGGCGGAATCACGACGTTGCGCGCCGTGAGCGACGAGACGCCAGAACCGGCCTTGATTCGCGCCCGCAATCAACAGCAGGCGTTTGACTGGTCGCTCGTCTTGGCCAGCCAGGGCATTGAGTGCGCGTTGGATCACAATGCCCAATCTGGGGCTTGGCAGTTGTTGCTGTTGGAGGCCGCCGACCACACCCGGGCGCTGGCGGCCTTGCGGCAGTTCAATCAGGAAAATCGCCGCTCGCGCTGGGAACACCCGCTCCCGGACTCGGAGTTGAATTTTCACGCCGGCGTGCTGGCTTGGGTCGGGGTGCTGGCCTTGCTCCACATCTTCAGCGACCAACTCACCGCGGGTGAATTCCGCTACGCCGCCGCCGCCCGGGGGGAATGGTGGCGGGCCTTTACGGCGGTCTGGTTGCACGCGGATGCGGCGCACCTGGCGTCCAACGCCATCATGGGCACGCTGCTCCTCGGTCTGGCGATGGCGCGTTTCGGAGCCGGGCTCGCGTGCTGGGCGACGTTGCTGGCCGGTGCCACGGCGAATTGGGTGGCGCTCGAATTTCGCCGCACGGAGCTCGGCTACGGTCTGGGCGCATCCGGGATGGTCATGGCCGCGCTCGGGATGATGGCGGCGCAGGCGTTGCCGCTCTGGCGCCACGGTCGGCGCGGCACCCGGGTGCTGTTGGCGGGCCTCGCCGGGGGCACGCTCATGTTTGTCCAATTCGGCACGGCGATCACTACCGACGTGCTGGCCCATGCGGTCGGCTTCGGCGCCGGGTTGGTGCTGGGCGGCCTGGCGGCGTTCCTGCCGCCGCGGCTGAGTTCGCCGGCGAATCGCCTGGGCGGGTTGGCGTTTGTGGCGCTGTCGGTCGGGTCGTGGCTAGTGGCCTTGACCCGCTGAGTTGCGGTCCTAGCTAGGTCGGCGGTCGCTTCAGAAGCCTTCCATGCCGATCACGCGCAGGATTTCTTCGAGCGTTGTTTCGCCGTCCACGACCCGGCGGAGGCCCTTGTCCCAGAGCGTTTGGAGGCCGTCGGTCTTGGCGATTTCTTGCAGGCGCCGCGTGGGGAGTTTTTCGAGGATGGCGTCGCGGAGGTTTTCCCCGACCGTCAGCATTTCGGTCACGGCTACGCGTCCGCTGAAGCCGGTGTGCGCGCAGGTCTCGCAGCCGGTGCCCTTGCGGAATTGGGCGCGGTCGCGGAGTTCGTCCGGCAGCAAACGGAGAAGGGATTCGTCCGGCACGTAACTCTCGGAGCAAACCGGACAGTTGCGGCGCACCAGGCGGACGCCGAGGACGCCCACGATGGACGAGGACAGCAGGAAGGGTTCGATGCCCATGTTGATCATGCGGGCAAACACACCCGGCGTGCTGGCCGAGTGGATCGTGCTCAGGACCAGATGGCCCGTGAGTCCGGCTTGCACGGCGATGTTGGCGGTCTCGGCGTCCCGGATTTCGCCGATCATGATGACCTGTGGGTCTTGGCGCATGAGCGAACGCAGCGCCACGGGATAGGTGTAGTCTCGGGCGGGATTGCACTGGGACTGGGCGATCAGCGGTAGGTTGAATTCCACCGGATCTTCCACCGTAGCGACGCTGATGCTGGGGCCGGCGCGTTCGATCAGGTGGTGTAAGGCGGCGTAGATCGCGGTGGTTTTGCCGGATCCGGTCGGCCCAGTGAGCAAAATCAGGCCGGTGGGGCGCGCGATCAGCCCCTTAAAGGTGACCAGCGTGTCTTCCTCGATGCCGAGGCCGTCGAGGTCGAAGGAGCGGCCTTTGGGGTCGAAGACTCGAATCACCACTTTTTCGCCGCGGATCGTGGGAAAGGTCGAGATGCGCAGCACCACGTTGCCGGCCTCTTCAAACGTGTTGGCCCGGCCTTCCTGCGGCAGCGTGGTTTCGTGCCCGATCAGGTTGGCCATGATCTTCAGGCGGCCGACGATCTTGGGCAGCAAATCGCTCGGTAAATGGACGAGTTCGTTGAGCACGCCGCTCAGGCGCACGCGCACGGCGACGGAGCTTTCCCACGGTTCGATGTGGATGTCGGAGGCGCCGGCCCGCACGGCGTCGATGATGACGCAGTCAACGAGGCGCATAATGTCGATGTCATCGTCGGACGAGCAGGCTTGGAGAAATTGGACCGTCTGGGAGCTCATGAGATGGCGGGTATCGGGGGCGAACTGGCACGACTGAACCGGTTTCTCCGGGGCGAGGCCAATGCTTTTCTTGCGTCCGACCTTCCCCGCGGGGCGGGGGAATTCGCCCGAATCAGGGCAGGGGGAAGTTGGTGCCGACGGTGGGACTCGAACCCGCACGGCCTTGCGGCCAGGGGATTTTAAGTCCCCTATGTCTGCCATTTCATCACGTCGGCGACCCGGAAGGTTTCCGCTAAAACCGCCCGAAGGGCAATCGCAGAGAATGGCGAAGCCGAGTTTATCGGCGGCGGGTCCGTTCCGTGGGAAAGTCCGGCGGGCGGGCCAAAACTTATAATTTCCGGCCGGTCAGCCGCTCGAAGGCTTCGAGATACTTGCCTTGAGTGTGGCTCACCACTTCCGGCGGGAGCGCGGGTGCCGGCGGCGTTTTGTCCCAGGCTAGGGTTTCTAGGTAGTCGCGGACGAACTGCTTGTCGTAGCTGGGTTGGCTGCGGCCGGGCGCGTAACGGTCGGCGGGCCAGAAGCGTGAAGAATCAGGCGTCAGCACTTCGTCGATCAGGATCAGTTCGCCGTTGAAGAGGCCAAACTCAAACTTGGTGTCGGCGATGAGGATGCCGCGTTGGCGGGCGTAGTCGCGGGCAGTTGAGTAAAGGCGCAGGCTCAAGGTCCGCGCCTGTTCCGCGACGGCGGGCGTGACGATTTCGGCTGCGCGGGCGAACGGAATGTTCTCGTCGTGACCGGTCTCGGCCTTGGTCGCCGGGGTGAAGATGGGTTCGGGCAGTTCGCTGGCTTCCTGCAACCCAGCCGGCAGGGGCAGGCCGCAGACCGTTTGGCGGGCCTGATATTCCTTCCAACCGGAACCGGCGAGGTAGCCGCGCACCACGCATTCGATGGCGAGGGGTTGGGATTTCTTCACGAGCATGCTGCGGCGCCCCAGTTGCGCGGCGAACGGTTGCAGGACGGCGGGCAGGGGTTCGTCGGCCCGGGCAAGCCGATGGTTGGGCAGCCAGGCTTCGGTGAGGTCGAACCAAAAGTGGGAAAGTTGGGTGAGCACCTCGCCCTTGCGGGGAATGCCATTGGGCATGATGCAGTCAAAGGCGGAGATGCGATCCGAGGCGACGAACAGCAGTTGGTCGCCGAGATCGAAGACTTCGCGGACCTTGCCGGACTTCAGCTTGCGGATGCCGGGCAGGTCAAGGGTGAGCAGGGGCGCGTCAGACATCGGCGGGAGAATGGAAGCCGCCGCTGCTAGGGGAAGCAAAAGGTGAAGGCTTGAGTCGGCCCGCCGCCTACCCTGACTCCGGTCTTCTAAGCGGCGAGGGTGGCCTTACAGTCGCCCCATGTTCGCCCGTGTTGTCGCCTTCGCCCTGTGGGCCTCCCTGTCGCTCCTCCCTGCCGTGCGCGCGGAACGACTGCGGGTGGCTCCCTTTGATACCGACGTGACGCCGCCCCCCGGCACCCGCATGGCTTATGATTCGGTGACCAATACCTGGGACATGAGCCTGCGCGCTCGCGGCGTCGTGCTCCTCGGTGCGGGCGAACCCATCGTATTGTGCGCCGTGGACTGGATCGGCATCGCCAACGAGGGCCACGATGCCTTTCGGGCTGCCCTCGCCCAAGCCGCCGGGACGACAGTTCAACGGGTCACCGTTCACGCCCTGCATCAGCACGACGCGCCAGATTGCGACTTCGGGGCCGAGGCGATTCTGAAAAACGAGGGGCTCGATGCGCTGAATTTCGAGGGCACCTTTCAGCGGGAAGCCTTGCAGCGCTTGGCCGCGGCGGTGCGGGCCTCGCTGGCGGGCGCCCAGGAGGTTACGGAAATCGGCCTGGGCGAAGCGCCGGTGCGTGAAGTCGCCTCCAATCGCCGCATCTTCGGTCCCGACGGCAAAGTGCGCGCCGTGCGCTACACCTCGGCCCCCGACCCGAAGCTGCGCGCCGAACCCGAGGGCACTATTGATCCGATCGTCTCCTTGGTGAGCTTCTGGAATACGAACCGACCCGTCGCCGTGTTGAGCTACTACGCCACGCATCCGCAGAGCTATTACCGCACCGGCCTGCCAAATCCCGATTTCCCGGGCTTGGCGCGTTTCCTCCGCCAACTCGCGGTGCCGCAGGCCTTGCACGTCCATTTTAACGGCGCGGGCGGGAACCTAGGCGCGGGCAAATATAACGACGGCTCACCGGAGAATCGCCGCGTGCTGGCGGAGCGTTTGGCCGACGGCATGAAGCGGGCGTGGGACGCGACGAAGCGCTCCCCGATCTCCGTCGCGGACGTGGCGTGGCGCGCGGAAGGGGTCGCGCTGCCGCTGCCAAAGCACCTCGACGAAGCCAAACTGGTGGCGGAACTCAAGGGGCGGTCGGCGCCCTTTCTCACCCGCGGCGAGGCGTCCCGGCTGGCGTGGCTCCGCCGGAGTCAGGCGGGGCATAAGATTGAGGTCGGCTGTTTGACCTTGGGCCGGGCGCGCGTGCTGCATCTGCCGGGCGAGCTGTTTGTGGAATACCAACTCGCGGCCAAAGCCGAGCGGCCTGATCGCTTCGTCGCGCTGGCGGCGTATGGCGACTACGCCCCCTGGTATATCGGGACGGAGCGCGCCTATTCCGAAGGCGGCTATGAGACGGAACCGCGGAGTTCCAATGTGGCCCCGGAAGTCGAGGGCGTGTTGCTCGGGGCCATCCGGAAGCTGCTGGCGGAATAGTTCCTCAGCACCGCCCGGGAGGCGCTGAGGCCGCCGCCGGTTGCACCCGGTAGGCGACGGGGTGGAACGAACCCTGCGGGGTTACGGGTCGGGATCGGGGGCGGGAGCGGCGCCCACCGGGCCCACGCGCTGCAAGCGCAGCACGGGTTCTTTAGCGGCCCGGGAGGCGGCGAGTTCCACGGTAAATTCGGCCAGCCAATCGTTGTGGGCCTCGGGGTCCACCAAGATCTGTTGCACGGTCCAACTCTGCCGATCTTCGGCGACCTGCACGTAAGTGTGCCGCCCGTTGCGGGCTTCCGGATCGAGGCTGATGCCCTTGTGCTGGGCGTAATAAGGCTCAATCGCGTCCCGCAGGCGCGCAGCGGTCCACGCGGGCTCCAGTGCGGGCGCTGGGTCGGGTGGCGGGCTCGAAGCCGGTTCTGCGGGGGCCACTGCGTCGCCCGGCGGGCGGCGGATGGCTTCCAGCGCCAGCTCGAAGTCGTCGTTTGCCAAGGCGCGCAGGAAGGTGAAGAGGCGAGTCCGAATCGCTGCGGTGAATCCCTTGGTGTCCCGCGTGATGTCTTGGGCGGCCGCTTCGGCGCCGGGCGGGCGGACTTCCGGGGCGTCGGTCGTGGGTGGCCGATAATCCGGGTTCCGCATCTTCTCCCATTCGTCGAGCAGGCTGGAGTCGACCTGCCGGAGCAGGGTGCGGAGGTATTCCTCCATCTCGCGGACGGGATCGGTCTTGGCCGCTTCGGGGACGGTCTGGGCGAGCACCTTGTAAACGTTGTTCAGGTGCCGCAGTAGCACGCCCTCGGCGCGCTGCAGTTCGTAGATTTTGATGTAGTCGGCGAAGGAACGGAACTGCTCGAACATCTCCCGCGCGATGGATTTCAGCCGGATGTTGTCGGTGCCGACCCAAGGGTGTTTATCCGACCACGCGTTGAAGAGGGGATAGAAGAAATCAGGTTTTGGCTTGGGGTGTTCGAGCTTTTCCAGCTCTTCCATGCGCTGGTCGTATTCCATGCCCTGCGCCTTGAGTTCGGCGACCTTCTGGCCCTTGAGCCGGTGAAGTTGGGAACGCAGGATGACGTCGGGATCTTCGAGGATGCCCTCGATGAGGGAAATGAGGTCGAGCGGGTAGTCGGGGGCGTCGGGGAGGAGCGCGGGAATGGAATCCAGCAGGAACAAGGACAACGCTTGGTTCAGCGAGAAGTCTTCCGGCAGGGCGAGATTGACGCGGATTTTGGAAGCGGGGGGAAGCCCCGGAGCGGGGTTGGCGGCCGGGGCCACAAGTTCGACGATTTGCCGGTCGAGCAAGGAGCGGAACAGTTGCCACGCGCGCCGGGTATGAGCCTTCTTCTGCTTCTCGGAATCGTGACAGGTGCGGATCAGTTCCCGCATCGCCCGGCAACCGTCACCGGGGCGCCCCAACACGTTGAGCAACATCGCGTGGGTGACCTGAAAGCGGGAGGTGAGCTTTTCCGGCGCGGCATTTTGCAGGCGCTCGAAGGTTTTCTGGTCCCACGCCACAAAACCTTCCGGCGCGGATCGTTTCACGACCTTTTTGCCGGTCTGCTTCGCCTTTTCGTCGAGCTTGAGGTTCTCGACCATGTGCTCCGGGGCCTGCGCGACCACCCAGCCCACGTTGTCGTAACCTTTGCGCCCGGCCCGGCCCGCGATCTGGTGAAAGTCCCGCGAGGTCAAGAGCGCCACTTTTTCGCCGCCATACTTGCTCAGGCGGGTAAACAGCACGGTGCGAATGGGCACGTTGATGCCGACGCCGAGCGTGTCGGTGCCGCAGATGACTTTCAGCAGGCCGCGCTGCGCGAGTTGCTCCACGAGGATACGATACTTGGGCAGCAAACCCGCGTGATGCAGCCCGATGCCGTGGCGCAGGAATTTCTTCAGCTCGGGACCGAAGGGACTGGTGAATTTGAAGTGCTCAAGGGCGCTGGCGATGGCCGCCTTTTCGTCGCGGGTCGCCACGTTGATGCTGGTAAAGGATTGGGCGTTGTCCGCGGCTTCATTCTGGGTGAAGTGGACGACGTAGACCGGGCCCTTGCCGTCGCTGACGAGCTTCTCAAGCGTCTGCGCCAACGGGGTTTCGGCGTAGGAAAATTCCAGCGGCACCGGCCGTGTGGTGCCCTTGATCGTGGTGCTGGGGCGGCCGGTGAGCCGCGTCATCTCCTGCTCGAAAAAGGTCGTCTCGCCGAGCGTCGCCGACATGAGCAGGAAACGCGTCTGCGGCAGCGTCAGCAACGGCACCTGCCACGCCCCGCCGCGGTCGCGGTCCGAGTAGTAATGAAACTCGTCCATCACCACATCGTGAACTGGGGCGAGTGCGCCGTCGCGCAGGGCAATGTTCGCGAGGATTTCCGCGGTGCAGCACAGGATCGGTGCGTCGCGGTTCACCGTGGCGTCGCCGGTGGAGAGCCCGACATTTTCGGGGCCGAATTCGCGGCAGAGCGCGAGCCACTTCTCGTTCACCAGCGCCTTGATCGGGCAGGTGTAAACGGACCGCCGGCCGCGTGCGAGCGACTGAAAGTGCAGGGCCGACGCCACCAACGATTTCCCGGAACCCGTGGGCGTGTTGAGGATGACATTCTTGTCTTCGAACAGCTCCAGGATCGCCTCTTCCTGCGCGGGATAGAGTGAAAGCCCCTTCGCCGTCACATAGTCGAGGAAGCCACCCAGCAGGGCATCGCTGCTGGTGGCGGACAGTTTGACGAGTTGATCGTAGAGCGTCACGTGTGGAGCCGAATGCGTAGCGGAGAACCGGTGCGGGTGGAAGGCGCATCGTGCGCTGCCGGCACCGACCTTCGGCCACCGTGGACTTTAAGTCGGCCAACCACGTTCAGTTGGCCGGCGACGGGACCGACTGCACCCTGAATGGCAACGCTGCGCCCAACGACGCTTCAATTTCCGGGTGGTGATGGGGCCAAGCAGGGCCGGCACCGATCCGGGCAACAAAAAACCCGCGGAGTCAATTGACTGCCGCGGGCTTTCATCTTTTCGATTTGGTGGAGCCGAGGGGATTCGAACCCCTGACCCCCACAATGCCATTGTGGTGCTCTACCAACTGAGCTACGACCCCGAACCGAAAAGCGGTCGCCACGATTCGCAACCTGAGCCCGGGTGTCAAAACCTTTTCTCCAAGAACTCGGGAGCCGCGGGTAACGCGGCGAGCAAGTGGGCGTCGGCCGCCGGAAATTCATAGTGGGCCAATTCTTCGGCGGTGACCCACGCAACGGCCGCACAGCCGAGCGGCGCGGGCTCGCCCTTCGTGAGTCGGCTGACGAAAAACCGCAACTGCACCCGTTTGCCGGGATAGTCGTGAACGATCTCGTCGAAAACCCGCCCGACGGCGACCCCCACGCCGAGTTCTTCGGCCAATTCCCGTTCCAAGCAGGCTTCCCACGATTCACCCGCTTCGCGTTTGCCGCCGGGAAACTCCCACAAGCCGGCTAGGTGCGTGCCGGGCGGGCGCTGTGTGATCAGCAGGCGGCCGGCCCGGAACACGAGCCCAGCGGAAACTTCGATCAAGGGTGAAGGCATGGCGTAATGGGGAAGCTGGCCCCAAGCGGAATTCACCGGCCGACGGATTTGTAGATGAAGCCGAGGTGTTCCATTTCGGCGGGGTCGAGGAGGTTGCGGCCGTCGAAGACGATGGGGGTGGCCATGGCCTTGCGGATGCGGGGCAGGTCCAGTTGGGTGAACTGGGGCCACTCGGTCGCGATCACGAGCGCGTCGCAGCCCTCGGGCACGGCGTTCATGTCGTCCACATACGTCACCGCTTCGCCCGGGGGCAACAGCGGGCGAGCCTTGTCCATGCCCTCGGGATCGTAAACGCGCAGCTTGGCGCCCTCTTTGAGCAGGCGTTGGCACAGGTCGATGGCCGGCGACTGCCGCACGTCATCGGTGTTTTGCTTGAAAGCCAGGCCCAGCACGCCGATGCGCTTGTCCCGCAGCACCCAGAGCGTGTCGGTGATCTTCTTCACGAACCGCGTCATCTGCTCGGCGTTGATGTGCTGGACCTCCTTCAGCAGGCGGAAGTCGTAGCCCAACTGCTCACTGATGTGGATGAAGGCGGAAAGATCCTTCGGAAAACAGGAACCGCCGAAACCCAGCCCGGCATTCAGGAAACGGGTGCCGATGCGCGCGTCGAGACCCATGCCGCGGGTGACTTCCTGCACGTTGGCCCCGCTGGCCTCACAGATGGCGGACAGCGCGTTGGCGTAGCTGATCTTGAGCGCGAGAAAGGAGTTCGCCGCGTGCTTGATGAGCTCGGCCGAGTTGGTGTCGGTGACGATGATCGGCGCGTTGAACGGCGTGTAAACCTCCCGCATGGCCGCGACCGGCCGCTGACTGGCCACCCCGATGACCACCCGGTCAGGCCGCATCAGGTCGTCCACCGCGAACCCCTCGCGCAGGAATTCCGGGTTGCTCACCACGTCGAACTCGACCTTCGTTTTGGCGTAGCGCCGGATGGTCTCGGCCACCTTCTCGGCCGTCTTCACCGGCACCGTGCTCTTGTCCACGATGATCCGGTAGCCCGTGAGGCAGGCGGCGATCTCGCGGGCGACGCCTTCAATGTAGCTGAGGTCCACCGAGCCGTCGGGCTGCGGGGGCGTGGGCACGGCAATGAAGATCACCTCGGATTTCGCCACGCCCTCCTCGGTCGAGGCGGTGAAATGGAGCCGCCCCGCCGCGACGTTCCGCTGCACTAACTCCGCCAACCCCGGCTCGTAAATGGGAATCCCGCCCGCCTGCAGCACCGCCACCTTCTCCGCGTTGTTGTCCACGCAGTAAACGGTGTGCCCCACTTCGGCAAAACAGGCGCCGGTAACCAACCCCACGTAGCCCGTGCCGATAATCGCAAGTTTCATAAATTCAAAAAACAAAACGCCCGCAGCCGGTCAGGACTGCGGGCGGGGAAAAGCTTACTTGGCCGGAGTCAGGGCCGCCGGGGAAAGCACGTTCACCGCATTGGTCGTCACCAGCGGTTGGTCGAGCTCAGGGTGGGCGGTCAGCAACTGGGCCCGCGCCATCATGGCACTCTGCAAGCCGAACATGCTGGCTTGGTTTTTGCCGAGCTCGTCGTAGAGGGCGAGAGCCTCCTTGGGTTGGTTGGCCGCCTCATACAGGCGCGCCCTGGCCAGCTTGGCGTGAACGGCGGCGGGCTCGTCCTTGAAGGCGGTGATGACGCGCTGATAAGCCGCCATCGCTTCGTTGGTCTTATTCTCGGCGTCGAGGGACGAGGCGATGCCTAGCGCGGCGGTGCTGGCCAGCAAGCCTTCCGGGCTGTCCCGCTCGATTTGTTCAAACTGCGTCCGGGCGTCGGCATATTTGCCTTCCGCAAAGAGGCGACCAGCGGCAATGAACCGGGCGCGTTCGGCGGCTGGCCGACCGGTGTTTTCAGCCGCAAAAGCCAACAAATCGGCGGCCTTAGGCGGCGTGGCTGCATCGGCTCCGCGCGTCGGCGGCGTCAACTGTAGCAGGCGAGTGTTGGCCTCCAGAAAAGCCTCTTGCTGGCGATGGCGCACCACCAGCAAGGCGGCCACCCCGATCGCCACGACCGCGACGCCCAAGACCAGCGCATTGCGGTTCAATTCGAGCCAAGTCAGCAAATCCACTTGGGGTTCGTCCCGTTCCAAGAGGGGGCCGGGCGTGACGGAGGGCGTCGTGGGCGACGTCGGTGAACTCATAAAAGTGCGGGTGATAATTCGTTCGGACGCTCAAATAACAAGCCTCATTTCCCGGGCCTCCCGGCCGCGATTTGACCCTGACCCGCCCCCGGTGGGGGCCTGATCGCGGCGAGCCTGAAGCCCCAACGAGGGTGATTCGTTTGCCTAGGCCACGCCTTGGATAGCGGCAGCAAGGCCCAGGCGGGATTGGGATTCAGTTTAGCGAGGGATGGGAGAGTGGCGGTCATTCCGTTTCGGTCCTCTGGTTCGCGAGGTATGAAAGCCATCGCTCGCGGATTTCATGAAGCTCTTCGTCACACCCAAGAAAGCGCCGCATCGTTTCTGGAACCAGTGAGTCGTTTGGGTGCCCCGGCCGATTCGTGCCGTTATCGTGATACATCAGCAATCCACCGAGATGGCAGCACGCTTCCGTTCCGAAATTCCAGTATGTCTCCGTAATGGCTCCAGTGGTAACGTTCTCATCTGTCGCCGCAATCCGGTGCAACTCACGCAACAAGAGTGTGGCAACTCTGCGGACAGTCTCGCCGTCGCAGCCGCTCTCCTTCGCAACGATTTCAGCGATGTTGTTCATGCGGTGGCGTTGAAGGTTTTCTCGAACTCGCTGACGGCGCCCATGATTTCATCGAAGTTAGGAACGTCACCGAAGAACATCGGGCCGAGCATCGACTGGTAGTCCGAGCGCCAGTTGGCCAGGTGGTCTGCGGGCGGGGAAAGGCGGAAGGTGCCGGGCTTGTGGGTCGAGTAGTCCACCCAGGCATAACGGAAGAAGATTTCCCGATGTTCGGCGACACGCAGGAAGAGGGCCGTATCAGCCAGCGCCCGTTCGCCGACTCCGGCGCGCAGCAGGCACCAGAGGTCGTAGTAATGCCGGGCCATGCGGAGCTTTCGCGGTTTGTCCGCCGGGCGGAAGGTTTCTTCGTGGAGCAGGCAGGCCTTTTCCCAGAAGGTGCGCTCGGCGGCGAGAACGCGGACGGGGAAGAGGCCCTCCACATCGAAGGCCGGGAAGTGTTCGAGGACGTAGGGCTGGATGGATTTCTCCTCGTGGGGCCAGTCGTCGGAGCGGGCACCCAGCTCAATCTTGACCTGTGGCGGCACGTAACCGGCGGCGTTAGCCGGTAAGACCGAGGGATAGTGAAAGAGCAGGCATTGCCCGTCGGGCATGGCGGGATCGACTTCCAGCTTCCAACCTTCCGGACCAAGCACCCCGGCGATGCGGGCGATGAGCGCGGGCTGCAAGGTGCCTTGCACCCATTGACGGCAATTTTCCATGAGGGCCTCCAGTCGCGCCTTGCGTTGCTTGTTGCTGGGAGCCTTGTCCGGGGCGGCGTCGCCACCGAAGCCGAGCACGCCCTTGTCCACAATGAGGTCGATGTCCTCTGAGAAGCGCTGGATGAGCTTCCACGCCTTCGAGAGCGAGGTGCCGCCTTTGAAGGTGAGGTGCTCGCCGATGCCGGGCTGGGTGAAAAGCTCGCGGAGGGTCCAGCAGACCCAGAAGTCCTTCTCGACGCTGAAAGCCTGCAATCCCATCGCCTCATCCACCTGCTGGAAGGCAAGGCGGCGGCGCTCGGATGGAAGCTGAAGAAACGTGTTCATGCGGAGGGCTTCGGCTCGGTGAGCGGGCGGAGCAAGTCGGCGATCCAGGCCGGTGCGTGGCGCAGGTCTTTGCGAATGGCAGCCCGGTCATCGTCCGCGATCTGGCGGCGGAGCGTGGCGAGCACCTGGTCGTCCACCTGATCCTGCCCGAGATAGCGCAGCGCCTGAATGAAGGTGCCGCTTTTCCTGCCCGCCGTGGCCATGTTGCGCGGGGTGGTGTGCTGCAGGATGATCTCGCGCTTGCCGATCTTCACCTTACGGGCGGGGCCATCGGTGAGGAAGACGACGCGGGAGGGCACCTGCTCGGAAAGGCCCAGCCTATTGGCGGCGTAAGCGCCGGAGGGCTGGAGGCGGATGGCGTCGCGCACAACGATAGCGCGGGCGATGGCATCGGCGGATGGGGCGACGGTGCCGAGCACAGGGTCTTGAACCGGGTAGTCGTAGAGTCCGCGGGCGAGTTGCCGGATAGTGCCGGCGGCTTTCAAGCGGCGGAGCGCCGAATCGATGGCGGAGTCGCTGCCCAAGTCTTGAAAATGCTTCGGCGTAAATACCCAACCCCTTCCGTTACCAAAAACTCGGCTGCGGATTGATAAATCAATGGATTGCGCGTGTTTTGCCATCGAATTTTTGACGGGAAAAATGGTCCGTTTTTCCGTCAAAACAAGATTCATTTTGTGGAGGAGAGGAGGGCGTCCAGCGACCGACGGACTGTGGAGGAGCTTTGCAGCCAACCCGCGAGCGCATCCGTCTGTGCCTGCGTTTCCCCACCAACGTAGAGCGGGATGCTCAGATTTCCCTCTTTCGCCCGGATTTCCTCGATGGGCACGACGCGGGTGAAGCCGGGCTCGTCTTTGAAGTCCTGATAGGCGCGGACGACGCGCTGGAGGTGCTCGTCCGTGAGGAAGCTCTGGGCGCGTTCGCGGGTGACTTCGTTCACCGCGTTGATGAAGAGGATTTTTCCGCGCCGGGCCTTGGGCTTCTGCGTGCGGCAAACGACGACGCACGCTTCCATGGGTGAGTTGTAGAAGAGGTTCGGACCCAGACCGAGGACGCACTCGATGAGGTCGGCTTCGATGAGCTTGCGGCGCATCTCCGCCTCCTCCTGCCGGAAGAGGACGCCGTGGGGCCAGAGGACGGCGCAGCGACCGGTCTTGGGCTTGAGGCTTTGCAGGATGTGCTGCTGGAAGGCGTAGTCGGCGCGGCCCTGCGGCGGGACGCCGAAGACATTGCGCCCCCAGGGGTCGGCGGCGAAGGCTTCGCGGTTCCACTGCTTGATGGAGTAGGGCGGATTGGCCAGCACGACATCGAAGCGCTGGAGGCGGTCGCCTTCGACGAGCTTCGGCTCGGCCA
>CAIJLV010000054.1 GCA_903821635.1 uncultured Verrucomicrobiota bacterium
CCTCTGCGCATGCTGTCAAAGAAATCCGCATTATTTTTGGTGGCTTTAATCTTGTCGAGCAAGAATTCCATCGCTTCGGTGTGTCCGTGCTCGACACCGATGAGGTCGCGCATGGGTTGTTGGCGAGCGATGGGGAGGTAAAAGCGGCAATCCGGGCGCGGTTTGGAGACACCGTGTTTGTCGGTGGGGAGGTGGATCGCAGGGCGTTGGGGCGGATCGTCTTTGGCGATTCTGCTGCCCGTAAGAACCTAGAGGCGATCCTGCATCCCCGTATTCAGATTCAAACCGAAGCTTGGTTGGCCGCTCGTTCAGCGGGCCAGTCTGCCGCGGTGCTAATCCCGCTGCTCTACGAGGTGAACCGGGACAAATCGTTCGACTTGTGTGTGTGTGTGGCGTGTTCGCCAGCCACCCAGCGGGCCCGCCTGCGGGAACGTGGTTGGGCCGACGCAGAAATCGACCGACGCAATGCGGCTCAGTTGTCGATCGAGGAGAAGATTAAGCGGGCTGATGTGGTAATTTGGACTGAAGGGGCGATGAAGAATCATGCGGCCCAGTGGCGTTTGGTGTTAAAGGATCGCGTTCGAAGTGGAGAAGCCTGCCCTCCCGACGCGGTATCGGTTTGAGGGCGGGTAGTCCTAGACTTCGAAAAGCGGCCGCTTTCGGTCGAGTTTGGCGTTTGGATGGCGGTTCGCAGCCCAGAGTAGTCCGGAGAACTCGCCGGTGGGGGCTAGCCTATCCCAGTCCGTTTCAGGGTTGGCAATTCAACTCACTGCCACGACCACTTGGACCTCGACTTTCCGTAGTGCTTGGGCGAGTTCGGCGGGCGGAGATCGGTCTGTGACCACAATGTCGATCGCGTCGAGCTCGCAGAGTTGGCTGATGGATTGGCGGCCAAATTTCGACGAATCGATGCAGAAGATCACGCTTCGGGCCGCATGAATCATTGCTCGTTGCATGTCGATAAGGAGTCCGTGGGAGTTGCTGATGCCGTCGGTCGTGATGCCGCCGCAGCTCATGATCGCCACGTCGGCGCGGATTTTCTGGAAGGCCTCCACCGCCAAGGGGCCGACCAACACGCCAAGCCGCGGATAGATGACGCCGCCGGAGACGACGACTTCCAGTTTGTTGGCGGCGGCAAACAAATTCGCGACCGGTAGGGAGTTGGTGAAAACCTGCGGCGCCTTGGGTTCGAGATATCGGGCGACGTGGTAGCAGGTGGTGCCGGCGTCGATAATGACGGTTTGGTTTGGCTGGATCAGGTCGGCGCAGGCGCGACCAATAAGCTCCTTCTCCGAAAGCTGATGGGTGTCGCGGGTGTTGAAGGTGAATTCGTCCGACTTTGGATTCACCAGCCGGGCGCCGCCGTGCGTGCGGCGGACGACACCCCGAAGTTCCAGCACGATAACGTCGCGGCGAACCGTGGAAACGGACGTGTCTACCAACTCGGAAAGTTCATCCAAGGACGCGAACTCCACCTTCAGCAGGTGGTCTTCAATGCGTTTCTGGCGTTCTTCACCGGTCATTGCTTGAGTAATAAGTGGTAGCTTTTGGAAGTTATTGCAAGAAACGCTTTGACAATCTTTCAATCCAGCTGTCAAATCACCTCACTCATGTCGACTTTGGTTTCTACCCCGCACCGTGCGGTCGTCGAGCATTTGGTCCGTCAGGCGGTTTACGCCCGAATGGGCCGGACTTTACCCCGCAGTGCGGGGGCGCCCAACGCGCTCATTGTCAATGTGAGTGCCCGGCATTGCCACCTGACGCAGGAGGCGGTCGATGCGTTGTTTGGCAAGGGCCATAAATTGCAGGTCCACAAGTGGCTCTATCAGGACGGGCAATTTGCCGCAAAGGAGACCGTGACGTTGGTGGGTCCGCGCAGTCGCGTGATTTCCAACCTGCGTATTCTCGGCCCCTGCCGAAGTTTAAACCAAGTCGAATTAGCCTACACTGACGGCATTGCTCTCGGATTCGACCTGCCGTTGCGCAGTTCCGGCGATATCAAGGGCACGCTCAGTGGGATGTTAATGGGCCCGGCCGGCTTTTTTGAAATGGAGCAGGGGATCATCCGTGCGCTGCGCCACGTGCACATGAGTCCGACGGACGCGGACTTTTACGGGGTGAAGGCAGGCGAATGGATGAAGCTCAAAATAGGCGGTCCGTGCGGCCTGATGCTCGACCGGATGCTAGTCCGGGTGGACCCCAGCTTTAAACTTGAGGTTCACATCGACACCGACGAAGGCAACGCCTGCAACCTCCAGCCCGACACTCTGTGCGAGCTGGTTAAATAATTTTTCCTGACTCTCAACATTCAAACACCAACGAACAATGAGCGAAGCAATCGGCATGATTGAAACGAAGGGCTTCACCGGCAGCGTCGAGGCAACCGACGCCATGGCGAAGGCCGCAAACGTCACTATCAGCAAAACCATCGCCATCGGCGGCGGTCTGATCACCGTCATCTGCCGCGGCGACGTGGCCAGCGTGAAGGCGGCAGTGGACGCCGGCAGCAAGGCCGCGAGCCGGGTCGGCGAACTCGTCGCCAGCCACGTGATCGCCCGGCCGCATGATGATCTCGGCAAAGTATTTCTCGGCGAAGTCGCAGCGGCGGCCAAGAAGTAATCCAACTCAACCACTCCGCTTTCAACTCTCTAAAAATTATGGCTCAACAAGCTATCGGCATGATCGAATGCAAAGGCCTGTGCGCGCTTTTCGAAGCCGCCGACGCCGCCCTTAAGTCCGCCAATGTCACCTTCACCGGGTGGGAAAAAGTCGGCTCCGGTTATGTAACTGCATTTTTTCGCGGCGACGTCGCCAGCGTGAAAGCCGCCACTGACGCGGGCGCGGCGGCGGCGGCTCAGGTCGGTTCGGTCGTTGCGGTGCAGGTTATTCCCCGTCCGCATGAAGGTCTGAGCGGGCTCGGCAAGTGGCTCGTGCAGTAAACGGACTCACCCGTGCCATGGTTGAATGAGTAAAATTGGAGTTGCCGTCCTCGGGGCTACCTCCCCTTAGAACTCATCTCATTTTGCCGGTTCCTTCACGCTGTGAAAATCCTCGTCGCCAACCTCGGTTCTACGTCGCTTAAGTGGCGGTTGTTCGAATTTTCGGACGCCGCTGTAACGCTGCTGCACAAAGGCGGCTTTGAGCGCGTGACCGACTATTCCAAGGCCATTGAGGACTGCCTCACGCAGCTCACGGAAGCCGGTGCCATCGCCAACGAAAGCGAATTGGCGGCGGTCGGCTTCAAGACGGTCATCGCTAAAGATGTCACTGGCTGTGTCCGGTTGGATGAGCCAGTGCTTCAGGCGATGGCGGATTACAACGGGCTCGCGCCGGCGCACAACCCGCCCTACATCACCGGCATCCGCCTCTTTGCGCAGCGGATTCCGAAGGTGCCGTTGGTCGGTCTATTTGAGACGGCGTTCTACCAGTTCGCGCCTGAAGCGATGATGCGGTATGCGGTGCCGGATTCTTGGCACGCCATTGGGGTTCGGCGTTGGGGTTTTCATGGTGCGAGTCACAAGTTCATCGCCGAACGCAGTGCTGAACTCCTCGGACGCCAAGACGTGGCCCGCCGGGCGCAGAATCTTTACGTGGACCACGGCCAATCGCCTGTTGAAGGCCCGCCGCTGCGGGTTATCTCGTGTCATCTCGGTGGTAGTTCCAGCATCACGGGCATTTTGAACGGCGTAGCCATTGGCAACAGCTTGGGCATGAGCCCGCAATCGGGTTTGCCCCACAATAATCGTGTCGGTGACCTCGACGCGGAGGCGCTGCCTTACGTGGTTAAGACGCTTGGTCTTTCTATCGAGGAAGCCCAGCGGCAGTTCGCGAAGGAGGGCGGCCTGAAAGGTTTATCCGGCGGTTTTTCCAATGACGTGCGTGACATCCAAGAAGCGGCTGCAAAGGGTAACGCCCAAGCCAAGCTCGCCATTGATGTCTTTGTGAGTGAAGCCCGACGTTGGATTGGTGGCTATTTTCTTCAATTGAACGGCGCGGATGCCCTCGTGTTCACCGCCGGTATCGGCGAGAACCGCGCGGAACTACGCGCTGCCATCTGCGCCAACCTCGACCAACTTGGCATCGTGCTCGACGCGGAAAAGAACGCCGCCACACGGGCCACCGAAACGGTCATCAGCGCCCCAGAATCGCGGGTGAAGGTTATGGTCATTCCCACCAACGAGGAGCTCGTCGTGGCTCGCGAAACCCGTCGTTTGCTCGCCTCGTCCCGCTAACTGCCCAGCCTCCATTCTGCTCAATTTTCAAACGTCTCACCTCTCAAAAGTATGGCACAACAAGCAATAGGACTCATTGAAACCCGTGGGCTCGTGGCTCTGGTCGAAGCGACGGACGCGATGCTCAAATCGGCGAATGTCGAACTCGTCGGCCCGATGGTGCAGGTCGGCAACGCCATGGTGACGGCCACCGTCGTCGGCGATGTCGCCGCCGTAAAAGCGGCCACCGATGCCGGTGCCCAAGCCGTCAAGGCGATCAAAGGCGACCTCGTCAGCGTGCATGTCATCGCCCGTCCACATGAGGACGTGGACGCCGTGCTGCCGAAGAAGAAGTAGGCCAGTAGGTCGGCAATCAGTAAGTCAGTGATTTCAGTTACTGACGAGGTAGTCACACCGAACACTGATTGCTGATCCGCTGAACACTGTTCCCCACCATGTTCCTCGCCCGCGTAGAAGGATCGGTCGTTTCGACCAAGAAGGAAGCCAGCATGAACGGCCGCAAGCTGCTCCTGCTGCGGCCGCAGTTGGTGGACGACAAGGACCCGACCCAGTTCCGGTCCGGTTCGAACACCATCATCGCGGTGGACACCGTGGGCGCGGGCATCGGCGAACTGGTGATGTTCTGCCAAGGCAGCAGCGCCCGCCTCGCCGGCGGCATGAGAGATGCCCCGGTGGACGCCGTGATCATCGGCATCGTCGATACGGTAGATGTGCTGGGTAAGGAAATTTTCAACGCCAGACAGTGAGCCGGTGTGGACGCCCATGTCCGCAATTCGGCCAACAATATTGATAATCAATTTGAGCTGAGGAGGTGGGCCTCCTAGCCGGAAGCATTGTAATGAGCGCAGTTAACGAATCCCTGATCCGAGATGTGGTCGCCGAAGTGTTGAGCCGGTTGGGCGGAGCGCCTGCCGCGGCGAAGCCGGCATCCTCCGAACCCGCCGCTTCTTCATGTGGCTGTGGGGGCAAAGGTGCCGCGACGTCCGCGCCCGGTTTGCGGGGCAAGTTCGGCGTCTTCCAGGATGCGAACGAGGCGAGCGCCGCCGCCCACGAATCGTTCGTTCAACTACAGAAGGCCGGCGTCGCCGCCCGCGTGAAGATCGTCGAGATCGTCAAGGCGATGGCCGAGGCGAACGCCGAGGCGTGGGGCAAGATCGAGCTGGAAGAGACGAAGATTGGCCGCCTCGACCACAAGATCGAGAAGCTGAAGATCATCAAGCTCGTCCCTGGCGTCGAGTGGCTCCGCCCGGACGCCCGCAGCGGCGATCACGGCATCACGCTGGAGGAATATACGCCCTTCGGCGTCGTCGGCGCGGTCACGCCGAGCACGCATTCGATTCCGACGTTGAGCGGCAACATCGTGAACATCTGCGCGGCGGGGAATGCGGTGGTGTTTAACCCGCATCCGAGCGCGGCGCGTTGCGCGGCGCTTGCGGTGCGCGCCTACAACGAAGCCATCTATCGCGAGACCGGTATTGAGAACATCGCGACCATCATCGAGAAGCCCTCGATGGAGAGCTTTGCCGCGATGTGCAAGCACGAGGCCGTCCGCATCCTGCTCGTCACCGGCGGTCCCGGCGTCGTGAAAGCCGCGATGCAGACTGGCAAGCGCGCCATCTGCGCCGGCCCCGGCAATCCGCCGGTTTATGTCGATGACACCGCCTGCATGAAGCGTGCGGCGAAGGCGATCATCCAGGGTGCGAGCTACGACAACAACCTGCTCTGCATCGGCGAGAAGGAAGTCTTCGCGCTGGAAAACATCGCGGACAAATTGATGGCGCAGATGGAGCAGAACGGCGCGGTGAAACTCACGAACGCCCAACTCGACGCGCTGACCCAGGCGGCGTTCACCATCACGCCCGGTCAGGGTGGCGGTTGTGGCCACGCGCGCGTGAACAAGGATTTCATCGGCAAGGATCCTTCTGTGTTGGCCAAAGCCGCCGGGCTGAATTTGCCAGCCGGAACGCAGCTATTGTTCGCTGAAACTGATGCGAACCACCCGTTCGTCGTCGAGGAACAGATGATGCCCTTCCTGCCGATCACGCGCGTGAAGAGTTTGGAAGAAGGCGTTGCCCGCTCGCTCGAAGCCGAACACGGCTACAAGCACACGAGCATCATTCATTCGCACGACATTGAAGCCCTAACCGCAATGGGTCGCACGCTCGATACGACCCTGTTCATTAAGAATGGGCCCAGTATGGCGGGTCTCGGATTGGGAGGCGAAGGCTACCTCAGTTTCTCTATCGCGACGCCCACCGGTGAAGGGGTCAGCAATCCGCGCACCTTTACCCGCGTTCGACGCTGCGTGATGGTGGACAACCTGAAGATTTACTGAGCCTCCCCATGCTCCTCGCCCGCGTCGAAGGCAATGTGGTCGCCACCCGGAAGCATCCCAGCTTCGAGGGTTGGCGGCTCGTCATCTGCCAGCCGATCGGTCAGGACGGCACGCCGGAAGGCTCGCCGCAGATTGCCATCGATTCTCATGGGGCAGGCATGCACCAGCGGGTGGTGATTTCCAGCGACGGCTCGGAAGCGCGCAAGGCGGTCGGTGACCCGAGAAGCCCGGCTCGGTGGTTGGTGGTCGGGATCGTGGACGAAAAGGAACCGGGAGTGCCGGTATGAAACTCGGCGCCGTCATCGGGCGGGTCACATTGAGCACGGTCGTTCCCGAGTTGCGGGGCGCACGCTGGCTGATCGTTTCGCCGTTTACCCGGGAGCATTACCAGCGCGGCTGCGACACGCCGCTGGGCCTGAGCAAGGATCCGAGTCTGGTGGTTTACGACGCGCTCGGTGGCGGCGTGGGCCAGACTATCGGTTACGTCGAGGGCCGGGAAGCGGCCCAGCCTTTTGAAACCCCACCGCCGATTGATGCCTTCAACGCGGCCTTGGTGGACGAAATCTTCTACAACCCGTTTAACAAATGAGCACGGTTTTCACCGCCAAAGATATCGAGGAGATCATCGCCAAGGGTGGCGATCCCGTCGCCGCCTCCAAGGACGCCATCCTCACGCCGTCCGCCAAGGACGTGCTGCGTGACTTCGCCGCGAAATCGTCGCGTTCGGCGCCAGTGTCTGCGTCGGTGTCTGCCGTGCCGGCGAAGCCGTTGAATTCCAAGAGTCCCAAGGCCGAACTAGAGGCCTACTTCAACTCCCCGGCCGCGCACGCGCTTAAGGAACAGATCTGCGCGATGGGGCGCCGGCTGTGGGAACGCGAATATGTGGACGGGAACGGTGGCAACATGGCCATCCGCGTCGGTGAGGACATCGCCATCTGCACGCCGACGCTGGTCAGCAAAGGTTCGCTCAAGCCGGAAGACATGTGCCTCGTGGACTTCGAGGGCAACCAACTGCTCGGCACCAAGCGGCGCACCAGTGAGATCTTGATGCACCTGCAGATGATGAAGCGGCAGCCGAGTGCCGTGGCCACGTGCCATTGCCATCCGCCGTATTCGACGGCGTTTGCGGTGGTTGGCGAAGCCCCGCCCACATGCATGCTGCCGGAGTATGAAGTGTTCTGCTCCGTTGGCGTCGCGCCGTATCGCACGCCCGGTTCGCCGGACATGGGCAAGCTCGTCGCGGAGCTGACCGACCAATACAACACCATCCTGATGGCGAATCACGGCGTGGTGACGTGGTCGCACAACAACATTGAGGAAGCCTACTGGCGCATGGAGATCATCGAGGCGTATTGCCGCACGATCGTGGTCGCTGGTCAGCTCGGGAAACCGATCCAGACCTTCACCGGGCCGCAGATGAAGGACATCCTGAACATCAAGAAGTCGCTCGGATTCGTTGACCCGCGTTACGGCATGAAGGAATGCGAACTCTGCGACAGCGGCGACTGGCGTCCGGGCGCGACGTGCGCCGTTCCTGAGCGTGCCGAAGCGGCCGTGGGCTACGACGCCGAGGCGGAAGCCGCCGTGCAGGCGATCACGGACCAGATTTTGGCGCAGATGAAGTGAGCTCGAAGGACCTTTTCCAATGAAAGTTGCAATCATCGGTGGTGGCGGTCGTGTGGGTTCATGCGCGGCGTTCGCCTTACAGTGCGGCGGACTCGTCTCGGCGATCCAAATTCTCGACGCCAACAAGGATCTGGCCGACGGCGAAGCGCTGGATTTGCTGCACGGCAGCGCGTTCGCGGGCGACCAGAAGATCTACGCCGGCGATTACGCCCGAGCCGCCGACAGCGACATTTTCCTCATCACCGCGGGCCTGCGCCGCAAGCCGGATGAATCGCGCCTCGACCTTATCAACCGCAACGTGGCGCTGTTCGTTGGGATTCTCGACAGCATCAAGGCGGCGGGTTTCCGGAAGGACGCCCACATTTTCGTGGTGTCGAACCCGGTGGACATCCTTACGCAGCTTGCCGGCCAGCGGCTCGGTCTGCCGTGGCAGCAAGTTTACGGGTTGGGCACGATGCTCGACACGTCGCGCTTCAGTTCGCTCATCGCGGAGGAGCTGAAGCTGGCTCCGACCCAAGTGAAAGCTCTGATCTTAGGTGAACATGGCGACTCCATGTTGCCGGTCTGGTCGAGCGCGACGGTCAACGGGTTGCCGCTGGCAGGACTGGCCGAATGCAGCCCGTCGTTCCAGAACACCGTTTTCGAACGCACTAAGGGCAGTGGCGCCGAAGTCATCAAGCGCAAGGGTGGCGCCGGTTGGGCGGTGGGTATTGCCATTCGCGACGTGATTCATGCGGTGCTGCTCAACAAGCAGACGCTGTTGCCGGTTTCGTCGCTAGTTCAGGGAGCCTACGACATCCGCGATATCTGCCTGAGCGTTCCGAGCGTGGTCAGTCGCAAGGGCGTGGAGAAGCACGTCGAAATCAAGCTTTGGCCCAAGGAACAGATGGCGTTGCAGGCCTCGGCCCGTGCGCTGAAGGAAACGCTCGCGAAGGTAAAAGCCTGAACATTGCCCCCAGACTCCATCACTTGGTGCCTCACCGCAGAATTGCGGCAGCGAGTGTGGGTGCCCAATGCTCATTGAGCCTTGGACCTTGGATATTCCCTCATGAAATCCCTCGACGCCAAACTCGCTGAAATCCGGGCCAATCGCTCTTCGCGGGCCTTCATCATTGCCGATGCCAAGGACGCTGACATGGCGTTTGGGGTGCGGGCACCGGGACCGCGTGGTTTTCTGGCGCGGTCGGGCGCGCGACCGGGACAATTTTCGCCTGAAGTGTGGAGCCGTGACGAATTTGGCTACCGCAACTTGCCCGAATTTCTCGACATCATCCGCGAGGTCACGCACCAGGGCCTAGTTGATATCATGCTGATGTCGGCTTACGTGAACGAACAACTCACCATTAAAGAAGGGTTATTCAAGAGCTCACACGTGACGCCGGCGGCGCGGGCGAACGACACCACGGATGTGTGGGCCGTGCGGCACGGTTGCTATACCCGCGAACCCAGCCAGCCGTTTCGGAGCGCGACCATCGACCAGATTCAGTGCGGGGAGATTGAGTGCGCGCGTGATGGCAGTGGTGACTTTTTGGGCGCCAATCTGGGGCTCTATTCGGTCACGTTCGTCAATGAGTTGGAGCAGGATCGGGAAGCTTTACTGTGGTATAAAGCCTTCCGGGAAGAGGCTGAGCGGAAACAATTCCGACACTTCTTGGAAATCTTCGATCCGAACGTGGCCAGCGGCATTGCCCCCGAAAAACTTGGAGAATTCATCAACGACAACATTCTCCGGACGTTAGCCGGTGTGCCTGAGTCGGGCCGCCCAGTGTTCCTCAAGATCGTCTATCATGGGCCCAAGGCGATGGAGGAGCTGGCTCAATACGACCCGAATCTCGTGGTTGGCATTTTGGGCGGGAGCGCCGGCACGACTTACGACGCCTTCCGGCTCATTCATGACGCGCAGAAATACGGCGCCCGAGTGGCGTTGTTTGGCCGCAAGATCAACAACGCCGAACACCAGCTAGCCTTCATCGAAATGCTGCGGCTCATCACCGACGGCAAGCTCGGTCCCGAAGAAGCGGTTCGGGCCTACCACGGTGTGCTGCAAGGCAAAGGGATCAAGCCTACCCGCCCGTTGGAATCTGACCTGCAATTGACCGATCAGACCATGAGCTACGACGGCAGTGCGACGAAGCGGGCGACGGTGGCGGTGCAAAATAATCCCTTGGCTGGCGCCGCCCAACCGGCAGCGCCCGAGGTGGCGCAGTCAGTGCGACCTGCGGGCGGTTCGGTTATCGGCTGGCCCCAACGGCCTGATGGCGGGCCGGATTTTGAGGCCATGAACAGCGAGCAGCGGACGGCGTATCACGAGGCGCGTTTGAAGCGCGTCTTTGGCTGAGTCGGCCCCGGTGTTCGTCGGGTTTCAGGGGAGTCAGATCCGGGTCTTAGTTCGCCAATTTCCAGTGTGCGCCCGCCGGCCTAAACAGTGCTTATTGGCAGGGGTTCGGCGGGCCTGAAATCACTAAACCGCACGCTGAAACCGGAAAGGAAACACGCCATGAAACGCCTGTATTACGTCAGTGAAGAAATGTGCGGCGGGGAGGATTTGCCGCCGGAATTTGATTTGGGTGACTTTTGCGAAGTGCTGCAAGGCAAGCTCGACGATGTGGAGGTCATCCCGGTCACTGAGCCGGAAAGTGAAGCCGTGAACCGTGACGAGGACCTCGTGCCGGAAGCGGTCTTCTACGAGGCCCTCGGCGAGTATCTGCAACGCTGACACGCCGGGCTAAAGGCCGCACGCTGGCCGAATGCGGACCGTAGTGCAGCGGGTAAGCACCGCCAAGGTGCAGGTGGCGGGAGCGGTGGTCGGCGAGATCAAGGCCGGTTTATTGGTGCTGCTGGCGGTGGAGCCTGCGGATACGGCCGAAGATATCGAATGGCTCGCGGCCAAACTCAGGCACCTTCGCCTCTTCGACGACGAGGCCGGCGTGATGAATCGTTCGGTCTTTGAGGTGGGCGGCGACCTGCTCTTGGTGAGCCAGTTCACCCTGCATGCCAGCACCAAAAAAGGCACCCGCCCCTCGTGGCATCGGGCCGCCAAGCCGGACGTTGCCCGGCCACTTTACGAGGCGTTTCAGCGGCGGCTCGAAGAGTTACTCGGCCGGCCCGTGCCCACCGGAAGTTTTGGCGCGGACATGCAGGTGAGCTTGGTCAACGATGGCCCGGTTACCTTGATCCTCGATTCCAAGCTCCGCGAATGAACCGTTGGCGACCGGTTGAGTCCAGCCGCAAGCTACGCCCGTGAGTGAAGAGATTTTTGATGTCGTCAACGAGCGCGACGAAGTCGTGGGGCAACTCGTCCGGCGCGAAGTTCACCGGCAAAACTTGCGGCATCGAGCCGTGCACGTGTTGCTCTTCAACCAGCGTGGGGAACTGTTTCTCCAGCAGCGTTCGCTGGCCAAGGATAACTTCCCCGGCGTGTGGGATTCGTCGTCGTCCGGGCATCTTGATGCCGGTGAAGAGTATGACGCCTGCACGCTCCGCGAGGTCCGGGAAGAACTGGGAGTGCAACTCGGCGCCGTGCCGACGCGCCTCTTCAAGCTGGAAGCCTCGGCAGGAACCGGCTGGGAATTTTGCTGGGTTTACCGGGCCGAACACGAAGGTCCGTTCGGGCTACAGGAATCCGAGGTTCGGGGCGGCGGCTGGTTCACGCCAGAGGCCATCACCGAATGGATTGAGCGGCGGCCGCAAGATTTTGCCCGCGCGTTCGTCCTCGTGTGGCAACGCCTGACTTGAAGCGGGCCGCCTGAAAACGGCGACGGGCAGCTTCGCGTTTTGGGGTCCCGACTCACGTTCAATCCGACCTAGGCGGCCGTGCGCTCGTTCGAGCCGATCATTTCGCGATTGATTCGAGGGCCGCGTGTGAGTTCATCCGCGGCCGTGAAGTTGAAGTTCAAAGACGTGGACGGTGCGATCGTGGCGCCGCCGGGATTCCGCACCGCCGGCGTGTTTTGCGACATCAAACGGCTGGGCACCGGCAAGGGGTCGAACAAGGGGCAGAAGCGTGACCTCACCTTGATCGTTTCGGACGTGCCGTGTGCGGTCGCGGGCATGTTCACCACGAACCAGATTTGCGCTGCCCCGGTCAAGGTTTGCGTGCCGCGGGTGGCCAAGGGCATTGCCCAGGCGGTCGTCGTCAATTCCGGCAACGCCAATGCCTGCACCGGCAAGCAGGGCATGAAGGACGCCCTCGCCATGACGCGTCTCGTTGAGAAGACTCTCGGCATCAAGGACGGTTATGCGCTCGTCGGTTCGACCGGCCGAATCGGCGTGAACCTGCCGATGGAGCAGGTGAATTCGGGCATTCTGGCCACGGCCCCACTGCTCGGTTCCACGGTAGAACACGCCACGCACTCTGCTGAGGCGATCATGACCAGCGACACCAAGCCGAAGCAGGTGGCCATTGAGTTCAAGCTCGGCGGCAAGACGGTGCGGTTGGGCGGTATGTGCAAGGGGGCGGGTATGATTCAGCCTGGCATGAGCGCCACCGGCGCACGACCAGCGGCGCTGCCCCAAGGGCTTCACGCCACCATGCTGGCTTTTATCACCACCGATGCGGCCGTCGAGGCCAAGGTGTTGCAGGCGGAGCTACGGGAGGCGGTCGCGCACAGCTTCAATCGGATCACGGTGGACGGCGACATGAGCACCAACGACACGGTCTTGGTGCTCGCCAATGGGTTGGCCGGGAACCCCAAGTTCAAGGTTGCGGGCAAGGACTTTGAAATCTTTCAAGCGGCGTTGACCCATGTCTGCCTAGAGCTCGCGAAGAAAATCGTGCGCGACGGCGAGGGCGTTCATCGCGTGGTGACGGTGCGTGTAACCGGGGGCAAGAGTCTCGCCGAGGCGGATGCGGCGGCCCGAGCGGTGGCCAATAGCGCGCTGGTGAAGACGAGTTGGCACGGCGGCGATCCCAATTGGGGGCGGATTATTGACGCGCTCGGCTACAGTTCGGCGACTGTGGTGGAGTCCCAGGTGGACATCGGTTACAGCGCCCCAGGCAGCCGTAAAATCTTGTGGACTCTCAAGCGTGGGCAGCCGACCAAGGCGACCTACAAAGCCTTGTGCGCCGCGGCCGCGCCGGAGGAATTCGACCTGCACATTCGGCTGAATTTGGGTGAAGGCGCCGCGCTCATGTATGCCGCGGACCTCACGGAGGAATACGTCGAGTTCAACAAGGGTGACGTGACGGATCCGGCCACGCTGGGGGGCTAGAGCGAAGCGCGGGCGGACTAGCTCGGCGAGCTCGGCTTGGGGGCGCCCGTGCTCGCGCGAATCTCCAACTCGGCTCGTAGGCGGACGCTTTGCACCTCTTCACCGCGGAGCCGGCGTTGCATCAGGTCCATGGCGACGGAGCCCATGCGGAGTTTGGGCTGGCGGGCAGTCGTGAGCGGCACCCGGAAGTATTCGCTGGTGAGCACGTTGCCGTAGCCGGCGAGGCTCAGATCGTGCGGGATGCGAACGCCTTGGTTCAACAACGTGTCCCCGGCCCCGATGGTGACGAGGTCGTTTACGCACTGGATGGCGGTGGCGCCGGGCTGTTCCTGCAAAAATTGGAGCGCAGCGGCGGACCCTTCTTCGATCGTCGAGCCCGCGTTGAAAATTAGGGTGTCATCCGCGGTGAGTCCGGCGTTGCGATGGGCGCGACGGTAGCCTTCCAACCGCTCTTGTGCCCACGGCGATATCATCGGGCCGGCGAAAAACGCGATCCGCTTGTGCCCCAATTCCAACAGATGCCGGGTCACGGACTCCGCAGCGTTCACGTCGTCGGTTTCGACGGCGGGAAACATTTGGCAAAAGGGCGCCCGATGGCCGAGCAGCACGACCGGCACGTCGCGCCGGGCGAGTTCCTCGTAAATCGGCGCGGACGGTTCGAGCCGGTAAACCGGGGAAATGAAGAGTCCATCCACCCGCCGCGAAAGGAAGCGGCGTAGCACGGTTTCCTCCCGGTCGGTGCGGTTTAGGGTGTGGGCGAGCAGGACATCGAAGCCGAGCTCGTAGGCTTGTTCCTCAATGGCCATGCAGATCCGGGCGTTGACCGGATTGGTGCTCGTGGACAGCACGAGTCCGAGGATGCGCGTGTTGCCGCTGCGGAGGTTTTGGGCCGAGACGTCAGGCACGTAGCCCATCTGTTCGGCGAGTTTGCGGATTCGGTCTTTGGTGGCGGCGGAGAGATCGGGTTTGTCCCGCAACGCCTTGCTGACCGTCATGACGGAGACGCCGGCGGCTCGGGCGATGTCTTTAAGTCGGACCATTGGAATTTAAGGAAGTGGCCGAGGTGGCCAAAATCAGAGATTTGAACCGGACCAGCCAAGTTTCAGGCGCAAGGTGCTGAAGAAATTAGAGCCTTCCAACTGCAGCATGCGCACTGAACGCGCACTGCGACGGATCGTGACCGTGTCGCCCACGGCAAGTTCGACCTGCTGCTGGCCATCGGCGGCGACGGTGGCGAGCAGGCGTGAGCTGACCAGCTTCACCTCCACGGTCGAAGCAAGGTTCACCACCACTGGCCGAATGCTGAGGGTGTGCGGGCAGATGGGCGTCAGCGTCAGCGCCTCAGTGTCGGGACTCACAATCGCGCCGCCCGCCGCCAATGAGTAGGCGGTCGAGCCCGTGGGCGAACTGGCGATGAACCCGTCGCAGCGGTAACGCGTGAGCAAGACGTCGTTCACCCGCACTTCCAGTTCGATCAGGCGTGAAGTGAGGCCTCGGCTGAGCACGAAATCGTTGAGCGCGAGGAGCGAAGAGTGGTCGCCACCGTGACAGACCACGCCTTCCAGCAGCGCGCGTTCCTCGACTTGAAAGCGGCCTTCCCAGAGGCGGTGCAAGGCGGCTTGCAGATGATTGGGCGAAACCGCGGTGAGAAACCCGAGGTGACCGGCATTGATGCCCAGCACTGGCGTCGCCGAACCGGCGATTTCGCGGGCGGCCTTCAGCATCGTGCCGTCGCCACCGAAGACGAGGATCACGTCGGTGTTGGCCGCCAGTTCTGGCATGGAGCAGGCCTTTTTGACCGGCATGCCCAGCATGGCCGCGGTGTTGGTTTCGAAGACGGCCGTTCGGCGGGCGGCGGCCACCAACCGTTGGGCGCGGTGCACCAACCGCACGACGTCGGGCTTCTCCGGGTTCGCGATCAGGCCCACGCGACGGATGCTGGTGGCGATTTTCTTCACGCAGTCTTTTCGAGCAGCGCCAGAAATTCCTTGTTGCCGGCTGGGCCGAGCAACGGGCTTTCCGTGACGCCGCGCCAGAGTAAGCCCAGCGGTTGCGCGGCGACAAACTCTTCCAGTTCGGCCAGCACGCGGGCGTGAATTGCCGGATCGGTGATCACCCCGGCGCCGCGGTCGGCTTCTTCCTTGCCCGCCTCAAACTGCGGCTTCACCAGCGCCACGAACCGGCCGCCGGGGCGGAGCAGGGGCGCGGCGGGTGGCAGAATCTTGCGCAGCGAGATGAACGAGCAGTCGGCGACGATGAGGTCGCAGGCGGTGAAGCCGGCGCCGAACGACGCCGCGGTGAGATGCCGGGCGTTGGTCTGCTCCATGGCCACGACGCGCGGATCGTTCCGGAGCTTCCACACGAGCTGGTTGGTGCCGACATCCACGGCGAAGACCTTGGCGGCACCGCGCTGCAAGAGGCAGTCAGTAAAACCGCCCGTGCTGGAACCGAGGTCCAAGGCGGTGACGCCTTGGACCTCGACTCCGAAATGGACGAGGGCGTGTTCCAGCTTGTGGCCGCCGCGACTTACGAATTTGTCCCCGGCGAGCAATTCGATCGGGTCGACGTCGCGCACCGGATCGCTGGCCTTCTTGGCCGGATGGCCGTTCACGCGGACCTGGCCGGCCATGATGGCGCGCTGCGCCTTGGCCCGGCTCTCGCACAGGCCGCGATCCACCAGCGCTTGGTCGAGGCGGGATTTCATGAAGTGTGCCGGAGAACGGAAACGCCTTGGCCCACCCGCGTGGCGGACTTGGAGTGGTGTCGAGCGGCGTTCATCGGCGGGTTCCTGACGGCGCCGAAACCTGGTTCCCCAGCGCCTCCCGCAACGGATCATCCGCTGCGCCGCAAAAGCCCAAGTGCGAATGCCGAGTCCAGCCTTCGGCGTGCGTGAGTTTCTTGCCCAGCCCGGCGACGGTGCGGGATTCCTCGTCCGCGGCGGCCAGGTAGCTGTTCATGCCTTGGCTGGCGTCGAGCCATTCCTGCTGGCTCTGGTGGCAGGCGAGCGCGGCGAGCTTCTGTTCGTGGACCGAAGCGGTGTTCACGAGCAGTTCGGGCTTCACGGGCTCCCGGAGCGGGCCGCGCAAGCCGTGCGGGGTCGCGTGATAGATTGTTACCGCGCCGCTCCACGGCGCACAGGCAGGACGGGGGCGGAAGTTCGGCATGCCGCGGGCAAAGGCACCGGTGACCGCTAGGCGGCACGTCTCGGTGTGGTCCTCCATGTAATCCACCGGCGGATGCGTCAGCAGGATAGTCGGCCGGACCTTGCGGATCAGCGCGCTGACGCGAGCCAAGTTCGCCGCGGTGTAGGAGATCGCGAGATCGTCGCAGAAGGGTGGGTGCCAAGAGGCGCCGAGCACTTGGGCCGCCGCTTGGGCTTCCTTTCGCCGGACGGTGGCCGTGCGGGCCGACGACAGGGTGGAGCTGCCGAGGTTGCCTCGCGAGACGTTGCAGTAATGCAGTTCCCAGCCGCGCGCACGCAGTTGCAGGAGCGTGCCGGCGGCGCGGAACTCGATGTCATCCGGATGGGCGAACAGGGCAAGGACGGCGGGCATTTTGCGAGGGGCGAGGTCAGAGCTTCACCGGCTTGCCCGTCTTGGCTGACTTGTCGGCGGCGAAGAGCACTTCGTGGGTCTTCAGCGAATCCCGGAAGCTGGTGAGTGGCATCTCTTGGCCGGCGGCGAGCGCGGTGAAGAAGGCGTCGAATTGGGTCTGGTAGGGATGGTCGCTCACGTCGCCGGAATCGAGCATCTTCATCGATAGTTCACTCCACTTGGCCTTGTTGGTGTGCAGTTTCTGGGAGTGGAATTTGTTGTCGAGCAGGCTGCCTTCGCTGCCGCACAGGTGCGTGTGAAAGTAGTAGGGCTGGAGGCAGTCCACGACGGCGGCGCATTTGCCGATCTTGCCGCTCTTGAACTTCAGGATCGTGACGCTGCTGGTCGTGTATTCGTAGGGCTCGAAGAGCTGGCTGGCGGTCTTGGTGTCGTAGCTGGTGACCTCCGCCACGTCGTCGCCTAGGCAAAGCAGCAAGGCATCGAGTGCGTGGCAGCCGGCGGTGAGCAGGGAGCTGCCGCCGGCATCCTTGCGCGTGTTCCAGCGGAACTGCCCATACCACGGTCCAATGCCATGGTAGTAATCGACTTCGCCATAGTGTAATTCGCCGAGCAGGCCTTGGTCGATGACGGCCTTGGTGGCGAGGAACTGGCTCGACCAACGGCATTCGAAGCACACGCACGTCTTCACGCCGGCTTCGCGAATCGCTTTGTCCATCGCGAGGCAGTCCTTCCAGGAGAGCGCGAGTGGCTTCTCGATGATGAGGTGTTTGCCGGCCTTGGCCGCCGCAATGACCTGCTTGGCGTGGTCAAAGGGGTAGCTGCACACCGTGATCACGTCGAGGGACGGGTCGGCGAGCATGGCGGTGAGGTTGTTGTAACACTTCACCGGGGAACCGTATTTCGCGCTCAGTTCGGCGGCGTCGAGCGGCCGCGAACTGTAGATGGCGGTCACTTGGGCCTTGCCGGAGGCGTTGATGGCGGGGATGTGGGCGGTGGCGACCCAGCCGTGGCCGATGACGCCGACGTTGAATTTCTTGCTCATAGAACAACGGGTTTGCTGGGCTCAGCCTGCCTCGAAACCAGGACCAAGTCACGCCCTCGAACAGGGTCTGTGAAATATCCGTCGCCGCACTTCGCGCTTACCTTGGGGGCTCGAATGGCATATACCCTCGGGCACGCAATGAGCAGCGCCCATACCCCGCGTGAACTCGGCTACCGCATGCCTGCCGAGTGGGAACCCCATGCCGCCACTTGGCTGACTTGGCCGCGTCCGGAAGGCATCAGCTTTCCGGGGCGCTACGAATTGGTGCCCGAGGTTTACGCGAAGTTCATTTTCCACCTCGCCCAGCACGAGGCGGTGCACATCAATGTCTGGCACGCCGATCTCACGGCGGGCATTCGCGAGGTGTTGCGTCGGCATCACGTCCCGCTGGAGCGCGTCTCCTTTCACGAATTCCCCAGCTACGAACCTTGGTGCCGCGACCACGGTCCGATCTTTGTCGTGCGCGATAGTCCCGCCGGCCGCAGTCGGGCGGTGGTGGACTGGGGCTACAATGCCTGGGGTGGCAAATATCCGCCGTTCGACTTGGATGACGAAATTCCGCAGCACGTCGCCAAACTGCGCGGCCTGCCGGTGTTCAATCCCGGCATCGTGATGGAGGGTGGTTCCCTCGAACTCAACGGGCGCGGCACGCTCCTGACCACCGAGGCCTGCTTGCTGAATCCGAACCGCAACCCGCACCTCACCAAGGCCCAGATCGAGCGGTATTTGCGCGATTACCTCGGGGTGAGCCACATTCTCTGGCTCGGCGACGGCATCGTGGGCGACGACACCGACGGCCACATCGATGACCTGACTCGGTTTGTGAATCCCAACACCGTTGTCACGGTGGTGGAGGAAGATCCGCAGGATGAAAACCACGGCCTCTTGCAGGAAAATCTCGCCCGACTGCGCACGATGACCGACGAAACTGGCCAACCGCTGCGCGTGGTGGAATTGCCGATGCCGGGCCGGATCGAATGTGAGGGGCAGCGGCTGCCCGCGAGTTACGCCAACTTCTACATCGCCAACGCGCAAGTGATCGTGCCGACCTACCGCGACCCCCACGACGCCCGCGCCTTGGAGATCCTTCAGCGCGAATTCCCTGACCGCAAAGTCGTGGGCATTGATTCCACCGACTTGATCTGGGGGCTCGGCTCCTTCCACTGCATCAGCCAGCAGGAACCCGCCTGAGCCCCGACGATGGCAAATCGGCCCCGACTTTGATCCCGCTCAAGGCGCGTTCATCGACGGGGGCGAGACTCTCACCGTGTCCAGTTCATCCCCCATGTCTTCGCCCGCCGATTCGGATTTGCCTGCGGAACGGCGGACCACCGTCTTTGAATTCGTGGGTGGCCGCGCCGCCTTGCTGGATTTCCTCCGGCAATTTTACGCCGACGTGCGGCAGGATTCGCTGATCGGGCCGATCTTTGACGCGCACATTCACGATTGGCCGACTCACCTCGAAAAAATCACTGACTTCTGGGCGTTGCAGACCGGCGGTCCGTCGAACTACCGCGGCGGCTTCGGCGCGGTGCATTTGCCGCTGGGTTTGGCGGAGCCCCACTTCCGCCGGTGGTTGATGTTGTGGGAACTGAACTGCAAGGCGCGCTTGGAACCCGCCGCCGCGGAATACCTCATCGGCCGGGCCCATGAGCTCGCTGGCAACTTGCGCCGTTTGGTGGGCGGGCGCGGCGGCTTGCAAGTGACTGGCTGAAGCGGCCCGACTATTTCCTGCCCGGCGCGGGCAGCGTGAGTGATTCCAACCGGTGCAACTCGGCCAAGTCGGCCAAGGCTCGGGTGTCCTCAATCGCAGCGAGTGCGAACCAAGCGGCCGAGACTTCCCGGTAAATCACCGCCCGCCGGAAGTTTGCCCACTCGGTTTCGGCCGTCAGTGCGGCGCCGTCGGCGGCGACGTGCTGTAGTGTTCGCTGCCGCCATTCGGTCAGGGCGGCCACGGTGGGGTTGGCCGCGGTGAGGTCACCAGCGAGGGTTTGCACGATCCACGTGTCGCGCAGTTCCGCGCGCCGGGCCAGCCACCGTCCCAGCGCGTCAAACCGGGCCGGGTCAGTGGCGGCCAGATGTGAATGCCGATTAAAGAGTTGATCCGGCCACCGGAGTGGATCGGGGTCGGCGGTTTCCGCGGCGGCGGCCTCCGGCTCCCAAGCGTGCTCTGCGAGCAGGGCCTTCGGTCGCCCACTCGCCCCGGCCAGTTGTGGAAAATACTGGTGCCACGCCGCCGCCACGGCGGGCCCGGCGGCCGCCGTCTGGGTCTCCGCTTCCGCCAGCAACTGGGCCGCCACCTGCTTGCGCTGATGCAGCTCGGCCAGCATCTGGCGGGCCGATACCGGGTTGGCCAGCGCGGCCCGCCGGCGCGGTTGGTCGAGCCCCGGGGTGCGGGCGATGACGTCTTCCACCCAGCGGCGATGGCGGGTCCAAGGCGCCGGCGCGGGGGTGGCCGGCTGCTTCCAAGCGGCGGTAAAGGCGGTCTGGGCGGCTTGCCGGCGTTCGCCCCAGACGGCTTGGTCTCCGGGGTGCTCGCTCAGGAGCGCTTCTGTCCAGCGTTCCAAATAGTAGTCCGAAGTCGCGAGCGGGAGCTCGAAGGACCAAGCCGGCAAAGCCAGCACGGCGGCCCGGTGCGCCTCGGTCAGCGTCAGGGCGGGGCGGCGGACTTTGCCCGGCGGGTTGCCGGCGGCAAATTTTCCAGCAAACAAGCCGACATACGTGTCTTGCCAGAAGTCGGGCGTGGTCGTGCAGCCAGCGGAGGCGAGGTCTTCGTGGGCCGCCGTAAAGCCCGCGGCGCCGCGTTGGATCACGGGGCGGCGGTCGTCGTCCCCCACGATCGCCTGGTGGAATCCGCCGGAGTAACAGGACGTGATCAGGAACACGAAATCGGCCTTGCGCCCCGGGGCAGCGAGCCGGTTTCGGAGCTCAGGCACGGTAAACGGGGCGGGTTCGGTGGGCGCCTGCTGCTGGGTGGGCTCGGCTTGCCAGAGCAGGAGTCGGTTGTGGCGGAAGCGGTCGGGGTGAAATTCAGGCAACGTGGGCTCGGGCGAACCGTGGCCGTGGGCGAACAGCCAAACTTGGCCGGGGGCGCGCAAATGGCGGGTCAACGCCGAGGCGAGGTTGGCTGGGGTGGCGGGCTGATTCCGGCGCAGGCGGCCGGGTTCCAGGGTTTCAAACGCGAGCACTTCGCCCGGCTTTGCCTCGGCTTCCCGCTGGATGCGCACATCGGCGTAAAATGGTTTCCGGCCGGGCTGATTGCCGGCACCGAAAAGCACGGTCGTCTGCGCTGGCCGGTAGCGCCGGCCCAATTCGGTGCGCCAAAAATCCGCCACTTCAAAGATGGAGGCCTCTTGTGCCGCCGGCACGCCACCCGAACCCAAGACGATGAAATGATCCGCGGCCTGAAGCGGGCATGCCCCGAGCCACAGGGCCGGCAATAACCAACCGGCTGCGACCCGGTGCCAGGGGAGTGGAGGGCAAAACATCGGGCGACAGGTTCCCGGACGAGTGCGGGCGGGGTCAAGCGGGTGGAATTTTTCCGAATTTGAGGTGCCCCAAGCCGTCTGCGCCCGGTGAATTTCGTCTCCGGGGCAGTTGAGCCTGCCGCGGTTCTGCTCCATGATTGTTTCCATGATTACCCGTTCGGCAGGCAGGTCAGGCCCCGTGCGAGCTTTGGTCCTCGGCCTCTGGTGCGCCTTCGTGGCCTCGGCGGCGCCGGTCACCTTCAACCGCGACATCCGGCCGATCTTGTCGGACAACTGCTTTGCCTGTCACGGCTACGACGCCAAGACGCGCAAAGCCGGGTTGCGACTCGACACGGCGGAAGGTGCGTTGGCCCCGAACAAGCACGGTAAAGTGCCCATTAAGCCGGGTGAATTGGCGGCCAGCGAACTATGGCTGCGCTTGAACTCGACCGATTCGGAGGACGTGATGCCGCCGCCCGAATCCCACAAGCAACTCACGGCCGGGCAAAAGGAGCTGGTTAAGCGCTGGATTGAGCAGGGCGCGCCCTACCAGAAGCACTGGGCGTTTGAGCCGGTGGCGCCGCCGGCGGTGCCCGCGGTGGCTGCGGTCCGTTCCGGCAATCCCGTGGATCAGTTTGTCCAAGCCCGGTTGCAGGCGGAGAAGCTCGCTCCGGCCCCTGAGGCGGATCGCGAAACGCTAATTCGCCGGTTGAGTTTTGATCTGCGCGGGCTGCCGCCGACGCCGGCCGAAGTGGCCCGCTTTGTCGGCGATGTTTGGCCAGGTGCTTACGAACGACTGACCGATCGGTTGCTGGATTCGCCGCACTTCGGGGAGCACATGGCCAAACATTGGCTCGATGTCGCGCGCTACGCCGATACGCACGGGATGCACCTCGATAACGAGCGCCAGATGTGGGCTTACCGCGACTGGGTGGTGCGGGCATTTAACCGGAATCTGCCGTTTGACCGTTTCACCGTGGAACAATTGGCAGGCGACCTCTTGCCGTCGCCGACCACCGAGCAGTTGGTGGCCACTGGGTTTAACCGCTGCAACGTCACCACGGGCGAAGGTGGTTCCATCGATGCCGAATGGATCTTTCGCTACGCGGTGGATCGGACGGCCACCACCGTGCAGGCGTGGCTTGGTCTGACCGCGGGTTGCGCCGTCTGCCACGACCACAAGTTTGATCCGGTGTCGCAGAAAGAATTCTATTCGCTCTACGCCTTCTTCCACAGTGCCGCCGACCCCGCCATGGATGGTAATGCCTTGCGCACGGCCCCGTTGGTGCAGCTCAAGGATGCCGATTCCGAACAACAGTTGGCGGAATACCAAGCCGAGATTCGCCGCGCCGAAGCCAAGGTGAGCGCCGCGCTGAAGTCGGTCAGCTACCTCGATCCGGCTACGCTCACGCCGCCACCGGCGCCACGGGAGGAAGAGGTTGTCTGGCTGGATGATGACGTTCCCGCCGGCTTCAAAGCGCAGGGTTCGCCCGCTTTTGTCGGGGCAGGGAACCCGGTCTTCGCGGGGCAGAAAGCCTTACGCCGACAGGCGGATGAACTGGTGCAGGACGTGTTTGAAAGCAACCCGCCGGCCCTGACGATTCCGCGGAACGCCAAGCTGTTTGCGTATGTTTACCTCGACCCGGCTAACCCGCCGAAGGAGATCATGCTCCAGTTCAACGTGGGCGACTGGGAACACCGCGCCGCGTGGGGCGACGTGGACGCCATCAGTTGGGGCGAAAAGGGCAAACCCAGCCGGGCTCATCTCGGGGCACTGCCGAAGGCGGGCGAATGGGTGCGGCTGGAATTCGATGCCGAGAAGGTGGGTTTGAAAGCTGGTGACCTGCTTCGCGGACTCGCTTACACGCAGTTTGGCGGGACGGTTTTCTGGGATAAGGCGGGCGTGGTGGGCCGCTTGGATCCGGCGAATGACGCCACCCAGTCGTTTCTGGCGTGGACCCGGCAATTCGACGGCCAGGAGGCCAACGGGTTGCCCGACGCGGTGCGCAAACTCTTCAAGGATGTGGCGCCGACCAACCGCACGCCGGAGCAGGTGACGCAGTTGCGCGAGTATTACCTGTCCCGCGCCTGCGCCACGACCAAGGCGACGTTTGCGCCCCTCACCGAAGCCATCGCGGCGGCCCAAAAACGTTACAACGAGTTCAACGACGGGATCGTGCAGTCGTTCATCTTCCGGGATTTGGAAAAGCCGCGCGACAGCTTCGTCATGCAGCGGGGCGCCTACGACAAACCGGGCGAACGAGTTTCCCGCAACGTGCCGGCCGTGTTGCCGCCGCTCCGCAACACCAACAATCTGACGCGGCTCGACCTTGCGGAATGGCTTGTGAGCCCTGAAAACCCGCTCACTGCCCGCGTGACGGTTAACCGTTTCTGGCAGCAATTCTTCGGCACTGGACTGGTGAAGACGTCCGATAACTTCGGTTCCCAAGGTGAGCCGCCCAGCCATCCCGAACTGCTCGACTGGTTGGCGACGAACTTTCGCGAAACCGGTTGGGACATGAAACGCTTCGTGAAACTGCTCGTCACGTCCGCCACCTACCGGCAGGCCGCCGCCGTGGCGCCGGAGTTGCTGGAGCGGGATCCGGAAAACCGGCTCTTCGCGCGCGGTCCCCGGTTCCGGTTGGACGCGGAACAATTGCGTGACAACGCGCTGTTCGTCTCTGGCTTGATTGATCTGACCCTCGGTGGCAAGGGCGTGAAGTCGTATCAGCCGCCCAACATTTGGGAGCCGGTGGCTTACTCGGGTTCGAACACGAAAGATTACAAACAGGACGCGGGCAGCGCGCTCTACCGGCGCAGCCTCTACGCCTTCGTCAAACGCACCGCACCGCCCCCGTTCATGGGCACGTTTGATGCGCCCAACCGCGAGCAAATGTGCGCCCGCCGCGAGCGCAGCAATACGCCGCTGCAGGCGTTGCAGCTCATGAACGACGTGCAGCATTTCGAAGCCGCCCGCGGGCTGGCGCAGCGAATGCTGAAGGAGGGGGGCCGCACCGTGGATGACCGGTTGGTTTTCGGCTATCGCACCGTGCTGGGGCGAGCGCCGTCGGGACCTGAGCTCGCCGTCGTGACCAACGCCTTAAAGCAACACCTGACCCGCTATCAAGCTGACCAGGAAGCCGCGAAGCAGGTCGTTTCCTTCGGTGACTCTCAGCCCGATGGGGCGCTGGCGGTGCCCGAACTGGCGGCCTACACGCTCGCTGCAAACCTGCTCCTGAATCTCGATGAAACGGTAACCCGGAACTGAACTCCATGAATCCGCTCCTTGATTTCCATCTGCACCAGACCCGCCGCCAGTTCTTCGGGCAGACTGGCCTGCGTCTCGGCGGCATGGCGCTCGCCTTGATGGGTGCCAAGTCCGTCGGCGGCCAATTGCTGGGGGCGGCTTCGCCCGAGCGGGTGCACCCGCCGTTGCCGGGTTTCCCGCACTTCGCGCCCAAGGCGAAGCACCTCATCTATCTGCACATGAACGGCGCGCCGTCCCAGCTCGATATGTGGGATTACAAGCCGCGGTTGGGTGAATACTTCGACAAGGATCTGCCGGACTCAGTGCGACAGGGCCAGCGCATCACCACCATGACTTCGGGGCAGGCGCGCTTCCCAGTGGCGCCCTCCATGTTCAAGTTCAGCCAAGCGGGCCAGTGCGGTCGCTGGATCAGCGAACTGTTGCCGCACACCGCGGGCATCGTCGATGACCTCGCGCTGATCAAGACGGTCCACACCAACGCCATCAACCACGACCCGGCCTGCACGTTCGTGATGACCGGCAGTGAAGTCTCCGGCAAAGCCAGCCTCGGTTCCTGGCTCGCCTACGGCTTGGGCAGCGAGAATAACGATCTGCCCGCGTTTGTTGTGCTTACGCCGACTTGGTCTTCCAAGTCCGCCGCGCAGGCCCTCTTCACCCGCATGTGGAGCAGTGGTTTCCTGCCCGGCCGCTACAATGGCGTCGCTCTGCGCTCCGTCGGTGACCCGGTGCTTTACATCCAGAATCCGCCCGGCGTCAGCGGTTCCGATCGGCGAACGATGCTGGATGCGTTAAACACGCTGAATCAGCGCAGCCACGAACACTTTGGCGATCCCGAGACGCTGACCCGCATCGCTCAATACGAAATGGCGTTCCGCATGCAGAGCAGCGTGCCGGAACTCGTCGATTTTCAGGGCGAATCCAAGGCCACGCTCGACTTGTATGGCGACGACGTAAAGAAGCCCGGTTCCTTTGCGGCGAGCGCGTTGTTGGCCCGGCGGTTGGTGGAACGCGGCGTCCGCTGTGTGCAGGTGCTCCACCGCGGCTGGGATCAGCACGGCAGTTTGCCGACCGAGATCCGCGCCCAATGTCGCGACATCGACCAGGCCACCGCCGCCCTGGTGAAGGACCTCAAACAACGCGGCCTGCTTCAGGATACGTTGATTGTCTGGGGCGGCGAATTTGGCCGGACGGTCTATTCGCAGGGCAAGCTGACCCGCGACGACTACGGGCGTGACCATCACCCGCGCAACTTCTGCATGTGGATGGCGGGCGGTGGCGTGAAGCCCGGCGTGTCCTACGGCGAGACCGACGACTTCAGCTACAGCCCGGTGGAAAATCCGGTTCACTTGAATGACCTGAACGCGACCCTCCTCCACTGCATGGGCATCAATCACGAGCGGTTCACGTTCAAGTCCCAGGGACTCGATCAGCGCCTGACCGGAGTCGAGCCGGCCGCCCCAGTGAAGGCGCTCTTGGCCTAGCGGTCGGCATTGTTGCGCACCCGCACGCCGTTGAACCGCCGCGGTGTAAACGGTCACCCCAAGCGCACCGCCTTCGGGTTGCGGTTCGCCGGATTCGCCCCACGCTAGGGGCATGATTCGGCTTCTGGCAGCGGTGGGAATGCTCGGTTTGTGCCTCGGTTGCTCGGCGGTGCCGCGGCAGGCAGACTCCGCCGCCGGGTTTCGCGCCGCGGTGGCAGAGTTGGCCAGCCAACCGAACGTCGAACCTGGTTCCGAGATAGAGCAACAGGGTATCAACCGGCTGAAAAGTTTCTTGGGCAACTGGAGTCCGGCCACAATCCGGCTGGAGACCGCCCGAGTGTATGCGCCGAACGCCTACCTCAACGACACGTTGAAAACACTGCGGGGCGCGGACGCGATTCGGGACTACTTTCTGGAAACCGTGGAAAACGCGGAGAGTCTCACGGTGCAGTTCGAGGACGTGACGCGAGCGGGCGACGGGTTTTACTACTTCCGCTGGGTCATGGACGTGCGGATGAAGCGGATCGCCAAGGGCGAAATCATTCGCACGCCGGGCATCACCTTGGTGCGGTTTGACGCGCAGGGGCGGGTGCTGATCCACCAAGACTACTGGGACAGCGCGGCCGGATTATGGGAACACGTCCCGGGGCTCGGCCGCGGTATCCGCACGATCAAGGCCCGATTCTAACTCGGGCCCCGACTCCCGCCGCCCGGCCGGTTTCGTTCGCCCGCCGGGCTTGTGGCCAAGTAAAGCGGCCCCGTGGTCGAGTCTCAGGGCCACATGGGGCTGACGACTTGGAGGTAGCGAGTTTCGCCGGGCCCGGTGAGGGGCACGTCAATGATTCGCCCCGCGGTTCCGGCTGGCACGTCGAGGACCTTGAGCCAAGCGCCGCTGGTGAGTTGGTCCCGGGCAAGGATCGTGTAGCTGACGCCGGCTTGGGTGGTGAAGCGCACTTGTGGGGGCGTTCCGGGAAGCACGCTGAGCACCACGGGCTCCGCGGTGGCTTCCGTCACGCTGACCTGCACCTCGTCCTCACCGGCGAGCAACGAGTCGTTGACCCCAAACCGCAGGCGGTAAGTGCCGGCGAGGTCGAAGGTGACGATCGTCTGGGGCGAGTTCGGGGCGGTGAAGGTGGTGGTTCCAGGACCGGAAACCTGCGTCCAAGTAAACGTGGGCACGCCGGGCGGCGAGGGCAGGCCGTCATCGGTGAAGGTGGCGGTGAGCAAGAGGGGTTCACCCACCGTCGTGGTGCGGTCGGAGCCGGCACCGGCCGTCGGCCCGGTGTTGCCCGGCAGGCGTTGGCCCGTGAGGGTCAGGTCGAAGCTGAGATCGGACGAACCGCCGCCACTTTGGTGCACCTCCACGGCCAACACGTTTTCGCCTTCCAGCAAGGGGCCGAGATCGATCGGGCTTTCGAAGAATGCACTTTCGTCGGCACCCCCCACGGCGGAGTTGGCCAGCGAATTATAGGTGAGCGTGCCTTCCGGGAGGTTGCTGCGAAAGATTTCCACCCCGTTCAGGTAAACTGCCGCGCCGTCATCGCGGAGGACTCCGAGTTTTAGCGACTGCATGCTGCTGGCGGAAAGGACGTTGAAGCGGGTGCGGAAATAGGTGGTGGGGTATTTGTTGCCGGCGTCCGGGCCAAACCCGATCACGGTCGTTTCATCGGAGTCGCCAAAGCCCAGTTGGGCTCGGCCGGCCGGCCAAGCGCTGTCATTGAACGACGGCGCTCGCCAAGCGGTGCCCTGATCCACGCCCGTGTCGAGATAGCGCCAGAGGGAGCCGGCCGCCAACAGGGTCACCTCGCCGGCGGAGCGGGTCACGCTCACCAGCAGGTCGTCGCTGCTGGCCAATTCACCGTCACTGACCGTGACGCGGAGGCCGAACAAGCCAGTGCCCGGGACCGCCACTGTCGTGTTCGCCGCGTTGCGAGCCCCAAAGACCACGCCCGCCGGGCCGCTGATCTGGGACCAAGAGTAACTCAGCGGTTCACCGGGTTGGCCGTCGTCTGTGGCGGTGGCGGCAACTGGTAGGGTGACGGGGAAGGCGGCTTCGACCAAATCACGATCCGGACCGGCGTCAGCAACGGGCGGGCGATTGGCGCGGTTGTCAAAGCCGGGCGAACCGCCCAGCGGACTGGCGCGCCACGCGGCGGGATCATCGCCGTAGCGGACCGGAATTCGGCGCTCAAGCGTGGCGCCGAGGCCGGCGGCGGCGGTCGGCCACGGTGCCTGATCGCGGTAGCGCACGGAATCCACGACGAGATAAGGCACGACGGTGACGGCTTGCCCCGTCGAGTTGGTCGTGAAGTCCGGGCTGTCTGGCCGCTGCAATTCCAAGCGTTCGCCCCCATCCTGCAAGTTGCCGAGGAACGGGCCAAACACGGGCACCGCCGCGGGGATGCCGTAGCGGGACCGAAACAGCGTTGGATCACCCGCCGTCACGACGGCGAAGCCTCGGGCGGGCAGCAGCGCGCCGGCGGGGAATTCGAAGTCGAGGCCGGCCACGCGCCAGCGATGGGTGGGAAAAGCCGGATCAAACAGCGGCACGGCGGCGTCCGTCAGATTGTGCAGTTCCACAAATTCCACGTCGCCGGCTCGCGGATGGTAATTGAACTCGCTGATGACGACCGGGCTGAGGGCCGGGCCGGCATTGGCAGCGCCGAAGGTGCGTGCCGCCTGGGTTGGGAACTGGAGTTCGCCCACGCTGTTCGTGTAGCGGCCGAAGGAGTCGCCGTTGGCGGCGGCCGGAAAGCTGAAGCCATCACTGTAGCCGGTCAGCGTGCCGGCGGCGTTGGCACTGAACAGCCACACCTGTTCACCGTGCGAGCTGAAGTTGAAACGGTTTGGACTCCCGGCTTGATTGAAGTCCGCTTCGGTCAACACGAGGTAGCCGCCGGCGGGAATGACCGTGTCGTTCGGAAGCCGGAATTGGTTGGGCACCCGGGCGTCGTCGGTCAGGAACCAGCCCGAGATTTCGGCCACCTCCGCGGTCGGGTTGTGGAGTTCGACGGAATCGAACAGCGGCGGGTCGGTGTGGGTGAGCAATTCATTGATGACGACGCGCGGAATAGCACCCACCGGATCATCGCTGCCCGGCGAGCCGCCGGCTTGTGCACTGGCCCGCCAGTGGGTCGCGACGTTGGGGTCGGGGTTGGCGTTCGGATTCGTCGGCACGAGGGAGAAGCCCCCGCCGTCGGCACTCGCCGGCCACGGCGCGGCATCGCCGTAGGTGACTTCGAAAATCGTTTCCCCGGTGGCGTGGCTGAGGGTGAGACGTTCGCCGCCGTTGGCGAGTTTACCCGCGTAAACTCCGGCGACGGGCACGGTGGGATGACGGTTGGTGAAGGCGTCGCGGTCGCTGACCAAGACGGCAAACGCGCCCGGAGCCAGGGCGCTGCCGCGGGGGAAGGTGAAGCTGAGGCCATTCGTGAACCCGACTCCGCTCAGGTCGAGTTCGGTGGCGCCGGTGTTCTTTAACTCGATGAATTCGAAGCGGTCGCCATCCACGTCGCCGACCGGCGGCGGGTTATACATCAGTTCGGTGATGGCGAGCGTCCGCCACGTCTGGGCGAGGATGAAGTCGGCTTCGTTCAGGGCGCTCCAATTGGTGCCGTTCAAGGCGCGGGCTCTGACGAGCACGCTCTCGGTCAGGGGCAACACTAAGCCGCTGGGCCCGCTGCGGGCGGTCGGAGAGACGGCCCCGCCCAGCAAGCGCGGGTCCGACCCATCGGTCGTGTAATGGAGGGTGCCGACGGGGGCGGAGAGCGCGAGTTGGAAACCGTTCGAGAACACGCCGCCGTGACGGCTGAAGCCGGGGGCGGTGGTGGCGGGGTAGAGATTTTTGCTGCGGAGTTGATTGAGGACGTTGGCGGAGCGCTGGTTGAAATAGTTGCCCATGATCTCGTTTACGGAGCTGAGCCAGTTTTGGCGGGTCAGGGGGGCGGTGGGCCGCTTGGAGTCGCCCCACCGGGCCGACTCGGCGACGACCGCCGAATAAATCTGGTTGGTGCGGGCACCGAAACGGGCGCGGGCGGCCTCAGGGGTCAGGGCACCGCCGTTGAAGAAGTGGGCCTGCACGCGATCGGCGACGCGGAGGCGGAATTCGGGGTTGGCGCTGAGCTTCTGCCAGATCCACTGCGGGTTGCTTTTACTCACGCCGGTGTCGCCCGAAGAGAAGGGGCCAGTGCGGTTTTGGGTGACTTCGAGGAGGGTGTGTTCGGCGTCATGCGAAGTGAAACGGAAGCCCCCGTAGGCGCCGCTGCGATTGCGCTGGCCATACCAGTTGTTGGGCGAGGAATTACCGAGGAAGTTGGAGATCGGGGCGTCGAGGTTACCGCCGAAGAGGATGACCAGCATGTAGTCGATGAGGTTGTCCACATCGAGCAGGTTTTCGTAGGCGGGATTGGGCGTGCCGTCGGCGTTGCGGCCCTCGATTTTGAAGTAGGCGGCGTTGCTGACGAAGCCGGAGCGGCCGGCGTTGTAGAGCCGCGTCCAGGCCTGCATGTCGCCGTCGGTGGCGTTGAGGGTGTAGGGGCCGGCTTCGACTTTGATGACGTCCCAGTCCTCCTTGTTGCCGCCGTAATAAGTGCTGGAGTAGGCGGCTTCGGGGCGTTCGCAGGTGTTATAAAGCCCCCAATACTGGCCGTTAATGTAGAGATGGTAGTAGTTGCCGCGCTCACCCTGCCGGCCCATCGCGAGCTGGGTGTCGCGGCTGAATTGGTCGCGGATGAAGACGCCGGTGCTATCGCCTTGGAAGCTCCAAGAATAGTTCTGGAAGGTGCGCAGATCGAGTGCGTCGAACTCGTCGGCGCCTTGGTCGCCAAAGAGCGGATATTTGAGCTTCGAGTCCCCGTATTCCTCGCGGAAGAAGAAGCGCAGGGCGTGCTTGGGGTTGTCGGTGCTGCGCGAAAAACCGCCGCGGATGCGGATGCCGGCGTTGACCTGGAAACCGTTTTTGCCATCGGGCTGCATCAATTCCAGTGAAATGGGGCGTTCCCAAGCACGTCCGTCTTGGCCGGGGTTGGCGTAGATGCCGGTCGAGGCGTTGAAGAGGTGGTTCAAATCCGTCACCACGCTGAAGGAGGGCAGCGACTTTAGGGCGGGGATGATTTCGTCCCGGTAGAGAGCTGAGTTTACGATGTCCGGATCCATGCCGTAGTCGCGCACGTTGAACCCCCAAGACGCGGGCCAGCCGGGTGGGGCGACGCCATTGGTGGCCTGCCGGATGACGTCCGCCAGAAACAGATAGGTGTGCGTGTCTACGCCTGACGGTTGAAGGCCGGCCTTAAAGGCCGCCGCCCGCACGATGGCGGTGCCGCTCAGAGAAATCGGACCGGCGTAGGTGAAGCCGTTGTTCAAGCTCGGCGGCGTGCCGTTGGTCGTGTAGCGGATCGTCGCGCCTGCGGTGGCGGTGCTGATCACCAAATCGAACGCCTGCTCGTAGAAGCCGCGGTCGTGGCTGAATTTGGTGTCGGCCACGAAATCCGCAAAGCCGCCGGTATTGGCCAAGCCCGGCGAGGGCGGGGAGAAGAAGTAGCGTTGGCCGGCTCGGGTGCCGAACGAGATGTCCGTCTTTTGGGCGGGGTATTCCGGGGCAAACTCGGTGGCTGGCACGGATGAATCAGGCGGAAACAGGGCGAGGTATTCCCCATTGGCCGCGAGGCTGAAGCTGGTGTGCAACTGGGCGCCCGCTTGGGCCCGGTCCTTGCCGGAGGCGAACACCACCAAAAAGGCACCGGCATTCAGGTTGGTGGCGGGGAACCGCCATTTGGCCGGCAGCGCGGGGTCGTCGGTAAGCGACCAGTCTTGGAGATTCACCCTGCTGGCTGAGGTGTTTTGCACCTCGATCCAGTCGGAGAATTCGCCCTCCTCATCCGCCCTTTGGCTGTTGTTACTGGCGAGAAATTCAGTGAGGGCAACCTGCGCCTGCCCGGAAGCCAGCAGGCTCAGGGCGGCAAAACAGGTCAGCAGGCGGCGAAGAAACAGACGGCTCATGGCGCAAATCACGTGATGGAGACCTTCTAAATTGAGCAAATTCCGGGCCGATTAGCAATTTTGTCGTCGGTTAATCAGGCCGAACCAACCGTCGAAATCAGCTCCGCCGTCGATCGGAGGGGTGAGCGGGAATTGGGGGGGACATAGATACGTAAATATACGTAGAGGGTTGATTATGAGTCGTCACTGCGGGCTTGCCCCCCAAGGTGTCAGCGACATGAGGCTCCGCTTGATTCGTCGGTTGTTGGGGTTTGGTTCGTTGACCGTCGCGGCCTTGGCCCAATCGCCGGGTTCCCTAGACACCAACTACGTGACGCTGCCCGGCACGGATTCCACGCCAAACTTCGTGGTTCCGCTCGCCGCCGGCAGGGTCATGACCGGCGGCAGCTTCACGAACTACGGCGGCAGCGGCCGGGCGGGATTGGTGCGCCTGAATGCCGACGGAACCGTGGACACTACCTTCGCGTTGCCGGCGCCGAAGTCCGTTTCGCCGCCCATCGTCTTCAACGGCACGGTGCTCTTTGCCGGCTCGACCAATGCGGGGAACATCCTCGGTGCGGCGGTCCGGCCGGACGGGCGCACGGTGTTCTACGGGCAATTCACCCGCCTCGGGACGGTGGACAATACGAACAACCTCGCCTTGGCCAACGCCGACGGTTCGCTGGCGCCGTTCACGCCGAACCTTGCCTTGGTGACGCGGGCCAGCGTGCTGAATGGACCCGGCGACAGTGTCTATGTCGGCGGTGCCTGGAACGTGGTGGATGCCGCCAAGCCGGTGATCCAGCGCCTGAAGGCCGACGGCTCGAACGATGCGACCTTCGTCGGGCCGACGCCGGCTTCGCTCGGCTATGCGGCCGGACAGGTCAGCACCCTGCTCCGTGGTCCCGGAGATACGCTCTACGCTGTCATCATCTCGACCACGCAGGAGGTGATCCGCCTGACGGCCACCGGTGCGCTCGACGCCACGTTTGCCGACGGGGGCCGGGCCGCCGGCAGCTTTTCCACGACCCGGTTTGCCGGCACCCCCAGCGGCCAGCTGGTGCTTAGCGGCACCGGCCTCTACCGCGGCACGGCGCGTGTGAGTTCCCTGACCCGGCTGACGCTGGATGGGGCAATTGATGTCACTTTTGTTCCGCCCGCCGGCATCACCCTGAGCAGCGAAATCGGCGTGCAGGCGGACAACAAGGTGGTGGCGCTGGACGTGCCCGGCACGGTGGCGGCCCGTTTCAATGAGAACGGCTCGCGCGATCCCGGTTATGTCGATCCGGGTAAGGTGAAGCTGCCGGTGGTCGCTGCCTTCGACATGGCGATCGGCCCGGACGGTTCCGCTTTTGTCGCCGGGTTGTTCTACAACGCGCAGTTCCAGCAGTTTAATGGCGTCTTCCACCTCCTAGGTGATCCCAACACCGCCCCGACCATCGCCACCCAACCGCTGGCGCAGACCAACACGCTGGGCGCACGCACCCGCTTCACTGTCACGGCGCAAGGCGCGGCGCCTTTGAGTTACCAATGGTTTCGCGGAACGACGCTGATTCCCGGGGCGACCGCCGCCGAATTGATCCTGCCCGTGACGGCGGTGGCGGATGACGCGGACTTTCACTGCGTGGTATCGAACAGCCTTGGCTCCACGCCGAGCGCCGCGGTTCACCTGACCCTGCTCGATCCGATCCCGGGCACGGTCCATCGCGAGACGGACGTGCCGGTGGGTCCCAACGATGAAGTCCGCGACCTCGCCTTTGATGCGGCCGGTGGCCTGGTGGCGAGCGGCCGGTTCTTGAAATGGGACAACACGGGCCGCGCCCACCTCGCACGGCTGCTGCCCGGCTCGGAGGACCTTGATCCGGCCTTGAGCCCCACCCCGCAGTCCACCGCGAACGGAAGCCACGTGCAGGTGTTGCCGCTGGCCGACGGCAAGGTGTTCGTGGCCGGTCTGGCCGGGGTCAGCTACAACGGCAAGAACCACGAGGGGATCGTCCGCTTCAACGCCGACGGCTCGGTGGATACCACCTTCAATCCCACCGGCTCGGGCGGCTCCCTGACCATTTCAAGCGTGAGTGACAATAGCTCGCTCGTGGCGGTGGGAGCGGACGGCAAGGTGGTGCTCGCCGCGCAGACGTGGAACGACGAAAACGTCGTCGTTTCGTTCGTTGGTTCGTATATCCGCCTGAACGAGAACGGCACCCGGGACACCAGCTTCGCGCTGCGCGGCTCCAGTTACTTCGTGACCACCACGGTCATCACCGCGCTGCCCGATGGGCGTTATCTCGTGGCGGGAACCACCAACAGTGTGGGCTCCGCCTTCACCGGCGTGCTCCGCCTGAATGCCGACGGCACGGTGGACCGGACCTTCCAGACCGCCAGTCCCTACACGCTGGGCGCCGGGGTGAATGACCTCCTCGTGCAACCCGACGGACGCATCCTGGTGGCGGGCACCTTCAACGTCCGGAACGACCTGACCCTTGGCCTCATCCGCCTGCTGCCGGATGGCCGGCTCGACCCGACCTTCAATGGTGTGCCCCAATTGTCGCAGTCGCCGAACTTCAGCCGCGGCGACGTGCGCCGCCTCGCGTTGCAGGCCGACGGCCGGATCGTAGCACTGGCTCGTCCGCTGAACGGAACCTTCCCGACGGCCAACGTGGTGCGCTTCTGGCCCAGCGGCGCGCTCGATCCGGAGTTTCAGGTGGCGACCAATTTGAGCCGCAACGGCAACCCGATCCTGTTCGCCGTTGCGGCGCGCCCGGACAACGCGCTCTTCGTGGGCGGCAACTTCACCGAGTTCTCCGGGTTTCCGCGCAAGAGTTTCGTCCGCCTCAACGGCGGTCCGCTGCGTCCCACGCCGGCGGCGCCGACCATCGCCAGCCAACCCGCCCGCGTCGTGGCCAAGGTCGGAACCAACGTTACCTTCACGATCGTTCCCGGCGGCGCCGGTCCGTTCCAATTCCAGTGGCGGCGTAATCTCGCGCCCGGCTCCACGAACTTCACCGACATCCTCGGTGCCACCAACGCCAGCCTCACGGTGAACAACCTGCGGCTCACGCCGACGGACGCGGGCCTGTTCCAGTGTGGCGTCGTGAATCCGGGCGGCTCGGTTTACAGCGCCGTCATCCCGCTGTTGGTTGAGCCGGACCCCGCGTCGCCGGGGCAGGTGGACCCCAGTTTCGTGCCCACGGTGGTGCTCGACCGGAGGGTTCAGCAGATGGCCGTGAATCCGGATGGCTCCGCTTACGCTGTGGCCGGCGGTATCTTGGTGCGCCTGTTCGAGGATGGCACCCGCGACACGACCTTCACCTCGCCCGCGGACCTGTTTGTGCCGGGTGTGGGCGGCATCTCGGTTGTGCGCCGGCAGCCTGACGGCAAAATCTTGGTCGGCGGCGCGTGGAAAGACGGCGCGTTGGCGCGCCTGCTGCCCGACGGCAGTTACGATCCGTCCTTTGTCCGGGGCAATGGCTTCACCGCCAATTCCCGGATCTCGCTGATCGAACTCCAAAGCGACGGAAAGATCCTGGTCGTGCTGCCGCAGGGCGGTCAGTTCCGGAACGTGGCTGGGAAGACCGTGTCGTCCCTCGCACGATTCCTGCCCGACGGAACGCTGGACGACACTTTCCAGTCCCTGGACCTGATCGCAGCGCTCCCCGGCATCGGAACTAACCCGGGCGCCTTGACCGGGCTGCGGGTGCTCGACGATGACCGGCTTTACCTCGGCGGCATTTTCACCTCGGTGCAGGGCGTGGCGCGCTTCGGCGTGGCGCGGTTGGACGCCGCCGGTTCGCTCGACACGACCTTCGTGCCGCCGACCAACGGTTTGGTCACCATCGGGTTTGGTTCGATGGGATTCTACGCCCTCGGGCCCGTTACCCCGGACGGCGGCCTCTACATCTTCGGTCGCTTCACCCAGCCCACGCGAACCGCGCTGCGGCTGCGCCCCGACGGGACGGCTGAAGCCGGTTTCCTCGTCGCCACCAGTGACGAAATCGAAGCCGGTGTCCTGCAAGCCGACGGCAAGCTGATCTTCAGCCACAGCGGCGTGATTGAACGGGTCAACCCCGACGGCACGACCGACGCCGCGTGGAATAAGACCGGGGCCTTCAACGTGGAAATGACGATCCTGCCCGACGGCAAACTGCTCGCCGGTGGCAGCCGCTTCTTCACCGGGATCGGCCCGGCGACGGTTGCTCCGGAAGTGAACTTCACCCTCACGCCGGACGGCCTGACCCTCGCGTGGCCGGCTGGTTACCAACTGCAACGTGCCAAGACGCTGTCGCCGCCGGACTGGCAGGACCTGGCGAATCCGTCGCCGTTCACCGTGCCGCTGGGCGGGCCGGGCGAATTCTTCCGCGTGGTGCCGGCGCCGTGAGGGTTCGAATCCGAGACCGGTTCGCTACGGGGCTGCGCCAGGCAGGTAGGCTAGTGTGAAAGCGGGGGCAGGTTGGGGGGCACCGAGGACGGGAGCGGGCATACGTAGTTATACGTAGAAACCTCAAAGAGGCTAGCCCTCGGGAAAGGATTTCGTTTGGGTTTCCCAAGTTGTGAGGATTTCAGCCTTGGTTTCATTCTTGGTCGGCTTGCAGTTTGCGTTGCCGGTGGTGGCGCAGCAGCCGGGGTCGTTGGACACCAACTATGTGGCGGTGGCCGGCACCGATGTGGCCCCCAACATTCTAGCCCCGCTGGCTGACGGTCGGCTTTACGTGGGTGGCTCGTTTACCAATTACGGCGGCGCTGGCCGGGCCCAGATGGCGCGGTTGCTGCCGACGGGCCAGGTGGACACCAGTTTCACCCTGCCGCCGCTCCGCGTGATCAACGCGGCTGTGATCTTCAACGGGCAGGTGCTTGTGCCCGCCTCCACCAATGTCGGCAATGTGGGCGCCATTCTGCCATTGCCGGATGGCCGCGCGGTGATCGCCGGCAAATTCAATCACTTGGGCGCCACGCCGGCCCGGGGCTTGGCCTTGTTGAACTTGGATGGGTCGCCGGCGGTCACGGCCTTCGACTTCGAAACCATCGAGCCGGAGGCGTTGCTCGCCGGCCCGGGCGGAACCTTCTACGCGGGTGGGAAAGGGAATCTAGTGTCCCAGCGGCTGCCGTTGCTCCGCTTCCGGCCCGATGGTTCCCGCGATCCCAGCTTCACCCCGCCGCTGCTCACGGAACTCGGCTATGCCAGTGCCAATCCGTTCATCCTCCGGGCGGGACCTGACGACACGCTTTACTCGATCACGGCCGCTGCGGTGGGCTTTACGCCGACCTCTGACATCGTGCGCCTGACCAGTTCCGGGGCGTTGGATTCCACCTTTGCCGGCACGGGCAAAGCTGGCATTCCGTTCGCCAATTTTTCCAGTTTTGTCACCGATGCGGCGGGGCGCATGACTTTCACCGGGGTCACTAGCTACCGCGGCGCCACGCTCACTCGGAAGATCAACCGGCTCACGCGGGATGGCAGTTTGGACGCCACGTATCAGGTCGCATTGGATCCTGGATTTGGGGCGCGTGTGGTGGCGGTGCAGGCCGACGGCAAACTGCTCTATACCGGGGGCCAACTCCCCATCAACCGGCTCAAAGCGGACGGCACGGTGGATACCGCCTACGCCGATCCGGGCAAGGTGCCCGTGCCGCAGAATTTCTTGTCGTTGAGCCAGTTTGCGTTGGCCCAGGACGGAAGCCTGTTCGCGGGCGGTTTCACCTTTTCGAAGAGCTTTGCGCTGATCAATGGCGTCTATCATATCTTTGGCGATCCCAACTCCGCGCCGGTCCTCGCGGTCCAACCCGTGGCGCAGACTAATACGCTGGGCGCCCGCACGCGGTTTAGTGTCACGGCTCAGGGGGCGTCGCCGCTGACGTATCAATGGTTTCGAAACGGGGTGGCCATCGGTGGCGCCACTGAGAGTAACTTGATTCTGGAACCGACCACCGCCGCGGATGCGGCCGCCGACTTCCACTGCGTGGTCGCGAATAGCTTGGGGGCCGCGCCTTCGGAAACCGCCCGGTTGACGCTGCTGGAACCCGTCGCGGGCAACGTGTATCGCGAGACTGATCCGCCGACCGGGGCGAATTCCCAAATCCTCGACCTGCAATTCGACGCCACGGGCGGCCTGATTGCCGCGGGCGGTTTCACCCAGTTCAACGGGACGAACCGCATCCGGATCGCCCGCTTGATCGACCACGGTCGGCACGTGGACCCGGCGTATGATACTGCGACCCTGAACGATTTAAGTCTGGTGCAGCACGTGCTGCCGCTCCGCTCGGGCAAGGTGCTGGCGCTGGGCAATTTCGGCGTCACCTACAACGGCGTGCAGCACAACGATGCGGTGCGGTTGCACCTCAACGGTGCCCTCGATACCACGTTCAACCCCACGGGCAGGGGCGGTTTGTCGGGCTCCCGCTTTTCCGAGGGCCCGGGTGGGGAACTGCTGGTGGCGACGGGAAGGTGGAACGATGAGTTGCTCCCGTTCGCGTTTGGCCGCCTCAGCGCCGAGGGGGTGCGCGAAGCTTCCTTCGTGCCTTCGCCCGCGTTCTTCCCGGGCGGACTCGTGCTGGCTTTGCCCGATGGTAAGGTGCTGGTCGGCGGTCGGACCAACAGTGCCGGTAGTTCCAGCGGCGTGCTGCGGTTAAACGCGGACGGCTCGCAGGATGGGAGCTTTTACCGGGGACTACAGCCGGATTTCACGGCGCTGACCCCGACGGCCCTGTTGCGGCAGCCGGACGGCAAGATCTTGGTCGCCGGCACTTTCAACCGGCTCGTCGGTTTCCAGAACTATACGCTCGGCGTCATCCGTCTGCTGGAGCACGGGCAACTCGACCCGAGCTTCAATCCGGTCCCCGCGTTGTCCTCCCTAGTCGGCTTCCCGGTGCAGCGGATCGCGCTACAGGCGGACGGGCGGATCCTGATTCAAGGCGCGTTCACTAGCGTGGGCGGTTTCCCGCGCCCGGGGGTTGCCCGGCTCTGGTCCAACGGCGTGGTGGACATCGAATTCGCCACCGGTTCGCCGCGGCGCACCTACCTCTCCGGCAATCCCTTGGGCACCGTGTCCGCGCTCGCGGTGTCGCCTACCAACGAGATTTTCCTCGGCGGCGACTTCCACCAATTTGACGGATTGCCGCGAACCAATTTCGTGCGGGTCCTTGGCGGACCGCTGCGCGCGCCGCCGGCGCCGCCGACCCTCGCCAGCGTGCCGGCGCGCGTGGTGGCGGCCACTGGCACCAACGTGACGCTGACAGTCGTGCCGGCGGGAGAAGGCCCCTTCCAGTATCAATGGCGGCGCAACTCGCAAACCGGCTCGTCCCTGTTCACTGACATCCTCGGCGCGACCAACGCCAGCCTGTCGTTGGCCAACCTCCGGGTGGAGGATTCCGGTCTGTTCCAAGTAGCGGTGGTGAATCCAGGCGGAGCGATCTTCAGCGCCTACCTCCCGCTGCTCGTGGAGCCAAGCCCGGTGGTGCCGGGAACGATTGACCGTTCCTGGGTGGCCCAAGGTTTTCTGCGGGGCGTTTCGGCCGTGGCTCCGGATGGCTTGGTCTATGGGGCCCGGGCCGAGGGCGTGACGCGCCATTTCGAGGACGGCACGCCGGATCTCAGTTTCGTGACACCGGCCGATCTCGTGCGGGCGGACAGCCTCGTGGACAACAGCATCACGGCGCTATTGCGGCAACCCGATGGCCGGCTGCTGCTCGTCGGTCGACTCTCGACGGACGGCGGTCCGTGCAATGTCATCGGCAACACGTGTTTCGAGCCCAAGCGCGGGCTGGTGCGCCTACTGCCCGACGGTAGCTACGATCCGGACTTCATTCAGACCAACTCCTTCTCGGGCGACGCGCAACTTAAGCCGGGCGCGCTGCTCTTGCAGACCGATGGAAAGATCTTGGTCGGCGGCGCGTTCCAAAACTTCTCCGGGCGCACGGTCACCGGGTTGGTGCGTTTTGGCGCGGACGGTGCCTTCGACGACTCCTTCGTGGTGAATCTGGAGAGCGACTTGACGAATCCCCCGCGGACGCTGCCCGGCACTGCAAGCGTGCTGCTCCCATTGCCCGACGGCCGCTTCTACGTGGGCGGCAGCTTCACGAAAGTGCAGGGCGTGGCCTGCAGTGGCATCGCCCGGTTAAACGCGAACGGCTCGCTCGACACCGGCTTCGTTCCGCCCGCGATGGCGAACGTCGGCCTCGGTCAAAGTGGCAGCCTGACGCTGTATGGCGTCGGCCCGGTCACGCCCGAAGGCGGCCTCTATGTCTTCGGTCGTTTTCAGTGGGTGGCGGGCGGTCCGATTTACGCTGCCCTGCGGTTGCGGCCCGACGGTTCGGTGGATGACACCTTCAAGGTCACCAGCGACTTCGCGATCAACACCGGAGCGGTGCAAACCGACGGCAAGCTCATCATCACCGGCCAGTTCACCCAGTTGAACGGCCAGTCCCGCGGTGGCTACGCCCGGCTGGACCTGGATGGCTCGACGGACGCCAGCTTCACGTTGGGCACAGCCTTCGGCGTGGGCGTGCCCCTGACGCTCCTGCCCGACGGCAAACTGCTGGCCGGGGGCACGCGCAGCTTCACCGGGGTGGCGGTCGAAGCGGTAGCCGCGGAAGTCGATTTCACCCTGACGCCTACCGGTCTCGAACTGACTTGGCCGGCGGGCTACCAGTTGCAACGGGCCACGACCCTAGCCCCCGCGGACTGGCAAAACGTGGCCAATCCTTCGCCGTTCACCGTGCCGCTCAGCGGGGTTGGAGAATTCTTCCGCGTGGTGCCGGCGCCGTGAGGGTCGGGCTCCATCCCGATCCGGTTTGTTGACAACCGCGCCCGCACGTCGGAGCGCCGAGCGTTGCTCGGCGCGGCTTGGGCAACAAACCGAATAAGCCTGCTGCGTGAGGCTACGTATTTCTACGTAGGAACGCCTATGAGGCTCGCCCCCAGAAGCGGAATCCGCTTGGCTCGCAAACTGTTGTGAGGATTTCCCCGTTTGTCTCTCGCCTAGCCGGACTGCTGCTGGCGTTGCGTTTGGTTGCCCAACAACCCGGCACCTTCGATACGAACTACGTGACGGTCCCGGGCACGGATCAGTTACCCGTGATGATCACGCCGTATCCCGGCGGGAAGCTGCTCGTGGCGGGTAGCTTCACCAACTACGGCGGCACGGGCCGCGCCGGGGTTGTCCGCCTGAACGCCGGCGGCACGGTGGACTCCGGCTTCACCCTGCCGACGCCGCTCAAGATTGACCCGCCGATTGTTTTCAACGGGCAGGTCTTCTTCGTGGGGGCGACCAATCCGGGTAACCTCCAGGCCGTGCTCGCGCTGCCCGACGGGCGGAGCGTGGCGGCTGGAACTTTCACGCATCTCGGCGGGGCCGCGGTGAAACAGCTCGCGGTGCTGGCGGCCGACGGCACCCCGCAGCCGTTTGCCGCGCCGCCCGACACCTTTGCGCCGGGTTCGTTGCTCAGCGGGCCGGGCGATACGTTTTACGTCGGGGGCGGAGGCACATTCACCGGTGGGCTGGCTCCGCTGGTGCGGCTGCATCCCGACGGCACGCGGGACGCCGGTTTCACGCCGCCCACGCTCACCAATCTCGGCATTCTGAGCGCGAACCTCGGCACGCTGATGCCCGGGCCGGGCGACACGGTTTACGCCCTGCTCGCTGGCGCGATCAACTTCTCCACGGCCCGCTACGAATTGGTCCGGTTCACCGCCAGTGGCGCGTTGGACGTGAGCTTCAACGGCACCGGCCGGGCGCAGTTGAGCTTCCCCACGCTGTTCCAGTTCGCCGCCGCGCCCGGCGGGCAACTGGTGTTCTACGGCACCGGGCAATATCGCGGCGCGGCGGTGCCGAGGAAGCTGAACCGGCTCACGCTCGCTGGGGATTTCGACCCCACGTTCGTGCCTGCGAGCGAACCCAGTTTTGGCGGTGGGGCGGTGGCCGTGCAGCCGGACGGCAAAGTGCTCTTCACCGGCGGCAGTGCGGCAATCACGCGACTGAACGTCAGCGGCACGGTAGATACCGGCTATGTAGACCCGGCTAAGTTCCCGCCCGGCCGCAGCGCGCCGGGCTTTATCCGCCTGTTGGCGGTGGATGATGGTTCGCTCTACGCCACCGGCTTCGGCTTCGTCTTCACGCCCGTTTTCCAGCAACTCAACGGCGTCTTTCATGTGCTGGGCGACCCCAACACCGCGCCGGAGATCGTGATCCGGCCGCTGGCGCAGACGAACACCTTCGGCGCACGAACGCGCTTCCTGGTCGGCGCGCAGGGCGGCGCGCCGCTGGCCTACCAATGGGCCCGCAACGGCACGGCCATCCCGGGCGCAACTGCCAGCGAACTCGTGCTTGAGCCGACCACGGCTGCGGACCGCGACGCGGACTTCACCTGCACCGTGTCGAACGGTCTGGGCTCCAAGACCACCGACGCCGTGCGGCTCACGTTGCTCGCCGCCACCGCCGGCAGCGTGTATCGCGAGACGGATGTGCCCGTAGCCCCCGACGGCGAGGTGCGTGATCTCGCCTTCGACGCGGAAGGCCGGTTGTTGGCGGCAGGCGGTTTTGTGAAATGGAACAGCCTCCAACGCGTGCGGGCGGTTCGGTTGGATTCCGGTGGCCGGATCGTGGACCCGGCCTTCGACACCGGCACGCAGCTCAACGGCGTGCCCGTGCTGAACACCATCTACCCGCTCAGTTCCGGGAAGTCGCTCGTGCTGGGAAATCTAGAGGTGAGCTACGGCAGCAAGGTGCATCTCGGTTACCTGCGGCTCAACGCCAATGGTTCGGTGGATACCACCTTCAATCCCGATGGCACAGGCTCGCTCTTCAGTTCAGCCTTCGCGACCCGGCCCGCCGAGGATGCCGACGGCAAAGTCCTGATCTACGACCAGGGCTGGAACGGCGAGTTCGTCAGCCCCGCTTACTTCCGGCTGAATGCGAACGGCACGCGGGACACAAGCTTCGCTCTCGGCGGGACGAGTTACGTCCCGTCCGGCGGCAACGCGGTGCTCCGGTTGCCCGACGGACGCTTTCTCGTGTCGGCGGAGCTCCTTCCGCCCCCCCCGGTGGGACCGGCCAATCCGGCCAATGTCCTGCGCGTGAATCCCGACGGCACCGTGGATCCGACCTTCGTCCACAATGCGTTGGTCCGGTTCGCGGCCGGCGGCATTTCGCAGCTTCTACGGCAGCCGGATGGCCGCATCTTGGTGGCGGGAGAATTCACCAGCACCCAGTTCAATGGCGTCAACCTGGCGGTGATGCGCCTCGAGGCCGATGGCCGATTGGATCGCACGTTCAATCCCGTGCCCCGCCTTTCCGCCAGCCCCTCGGGTGGTGCCCGGCGCATCGCTCTCCAAGCCGACGGCCGCATCCTCGTCCAGAGCCGCTTCAATCAGCCGGGGCTGTTCCGCCTGTGGCCCAACGGGGTGCTGGACCTGGAGTTCGTGCCTGGTATCGCCTCGCGTCGGAGCGGTTCGAGCGAGCTCTCGGCGCTCGTGGTCAACCCGGCGAACGACGTTTTCCTGGGCGGGTCGTTTGAGATGTTCAACAGTTTCCCCCGGACCAACTTCGTCCGGCTCACTGGCGGTCCGCTGCGTCCGATTCCGGCTCCGCCCACCATCGTCAGCCAGCCCACGCGGGTCGTGGCCAAGGCGGGCACCGCGGTCACGCTCACGGTCGAACCCGGCGGCGACGGGCCGTTCCAGTTTCAGTGGCGGCGCAACCAGACCGTCGGCTCGACGAACTTCGTGGACCTTGTCGGCGCGACCAATGCCAGCCTCACGCTCCCGAGCGTGCGCCTGACGCCGTTCCAACAGGACTCCGGTCTCTACCAGCTCGCGGTGGTGAATCCCGGCGGCGCAGTTTTCACCCGCTACATCACGCTGCTGGTGGAACCCGACCCGGTGGTTCCCGGCACGTTGGACACGTCGCTGGCCGCACCGAACTTCCTGGGCATCCTCAGCGGCCAGCCGCAGATCACGGACGTGAACCCGGACGGTTCCATCTACGGCTCGCTCGGCAAAACCATCGTCCGGCTCTTTGAGGACGGCACGCGCGACCTCACGTTCAACCCGCCGGCCGATCTGGTCGGTGCCAACGATGGTATCGCGGTGGTGAAGCGCCAGCCGGATGGCAAGGTGCTGATCGCGGGCCGGATGAAGGACGGCTGCTTGGCGCGGCTCCTGCCGGATGGCAGCTATGATCCCGATTTTATCCGCACGAACAGCTACGGGGGCTTCTTCCAGAATGTTCCCTGGGCGCTAGGTTTGCAGAGCGACGGGAAAATCCTGCTCGCCGGAAACTTCGAGAACTTCTCGGGCCGTGCTCAACCCGGCCTAGTGCGCTTCCTGCCTGATGGCCAATTCGACGAGAGCTTCAATGCGAACCTGCTCGCCGACCTGACCAACCCGCCGCGCGCCTTGCCCGGCAGCGTCATCGGGCTCCACATCCTGTCGGATGATGGCATGTATATCTCCGGTGGCTTCACCCACGTGCAGGGTGTCCCGCGCAGCGGCGTGGCCCGACTGAAGGCCGATGGCTCGCTGGACACGGGCTTCGTGCCGCCGGTCATGGCCAACGTCGGTCTCGGTGACGGCGGCAACTTCACGCTTTATGTCGGCGGTCCGCTTACTCCAGAGGGTGGCGTCTACGTCTTTGGGCGTTTCCAGTTCGAGTTCAACGGACCGATCTACGCCGCCTTACGCCTGCACCCGAACGGCACCGAAGACAGCAGTTTCCGCGTGAACACGGATTTTCAGATCAACGCCGCGGTGGTTCAAGGCGACGGCAAACTCATCATCACCGGCCAGTTTACGCGCTTAAACAATCAGGCCCGCGGCGGCTTTGCGCGGCTGAACCGCGACGGTTCGACCGATCCCACGTTCGCCCCCACGGCGACTTTCGGCGTCGGCGTCGCGATGACGCTGCTACCCGACGGTAAACTGCTCGCGGCGAGTCAGCGCTACTTCACCGGCGTCGGGCCCGCTCTGCCGGCGCAGGAAATTGACTTCGTGCTGAAACTCGACGGTCTCGAACTGACTTGGCCGGCGGGCTACCAGTTGCAACGGGCCACGACCTTGGCCCCCGCGGATTGGCAAAACGTGGCCAGTCCTTCGCCGTTCACCGTGCCGCTCAGCGGGGCTGGAGAATTCTTCCGCGTGGTGCCGGCGCCGTGAGGGGCGGGCTGGGGCGCTTTGTGCTGCCGGCGAGGACGCCGGCAGCGCTTTTCCGGGGCCGTTTTTGCGCACGTGGTCTAGGTGCGGCCTCGGGCTCTTGGGGCACAGAATTGTCTTTCTTAACCACTTTGGAGGTATTTTCCTGCCGACGAAATGCCCCTCCATTCAAGGACTTTCCTGCCGCCTCGGCTGGTTTTTTTGGCGGGCCTTCTGTTGCTCCTGTTTCCCGCCCAGGCCCAAGTGTTCACCGACCACTTCACGAACGCCCCATTGCAGCTTGGCCTCACGTTCACCGTTAGCACCAACAACCGAGCGGCCTCGGCCGAAGCCGGTGAACCCGCCCACCTAGGCGGGTCGGCTCGCCGTTCGCTTTGGGCAGCTTGGCGGCCCGCTTTGGGCGGCCATGCGCGGATTTCCGTTGCGGCGAGCTCACCCGGCCTGCGGGTCGGCGTTTATACCGGCGACGCCCTTACCAACCTAAGTCTGGTTACGGGGCTGAGCCGCGGGACCACGAATGAGCTGTTCTTCGTCGCACAGCCTGAAACCACCTACCGACTGCTGGTTGATGCCGTGCCCAATACCCCTGGCACCACTTTCACTTTCGCGGCAAGCCTCGCGCGGATCATCTTGGAGGAACCGGATCCGCAAATCCGCTTGCGGGCGCCAACCAACCTTACCCTTCGGGTCGCCCCGGCCCCGGGCGACTCCCTAGAAAGTGTGGAACTGTTTGCCCGCGACCAAAGGCTCGCGTTGCTGCTCGCCCCGCCCTTTGCCCAATCCGTCGCCCTAGACCAGCCCGGTCCGGTCCGGATCCGCGCCGTGGCTACCAATGCAGCCGGCGTCCGCCTGGAAGCTCACGAGCTTGAAGTCGTTGTCCGGCCTGCCAACGACGACATCGAAGATGCGATCGAGATTCCGTCGAACGTCCTGCGCGGGAAGCTCCGGGGCGACGCCCTCTGGGCCTCGGCTGGCCTCGGCGATCGGACGGTGATCCCGCCGTTGCAGTCGCTGTGGTGGCGCTGGTCGCCGCGGTTCGCCGGGTGGGCGGAGCTGTCGCTGCCGGAACCGTCGCCGGCCCAATCCGTCTGGCTCCGCCAAGGGCCCACGGTCACCAATCTGACGCCCGCCATTTCGCCTATGGACTCGACGGGATCAAAACAAACCCGGGTGTTCGTCTCCCCCGACCCCGCTCAGACGCTGTGGCTGAACCTAGCCGGGCGCCCTTCCGGTGGCGCGGCCCCGGTTGAACTACACTTCGAGTTGCTGACCCTAGAGTTTGATCCACCGCCCACCGGAGGTCTGCCCACTGGGCCCATCGCCCTTCGGTGGAAACTGGCAGATACGAATCTGGTGCTGGAACGGTTGGAGCTACTGGTGGATGGGGTTCCCGCGCTGGCGGCAGATCTGGCTTCCCGCGAGTTTGTCTGGCTGCCGGACAAGGGAGGAGCGCTGAAGCTTTCCCTCCGTGGCCGCGACGGCGAAGGGAACGAGCACTTCTCGGCCGCAACCCAAATATTCCTGCCGTCACTGAACGACAACTTCGCGACCCCGGACGTGCTGCCACCGGACCTGACCCGGCACTCGTGGACCAACCGGGATGGCCTGCTGACCCGCGAGGAATTGGAGCCGCCGCACGGCGAAGGAATTTTCAACCCCATCGCCTCAGCCTGGTGGTCTTGGACTCCGACGCGATCAGGCGTTGCCCAATGGCAGGTTCACGCGCCGGACCTCCACCTCGCGATCATGGCGGTTTATCTTGGAGATTCTTTCACCAACCTCACGGTCGTCGGGCGAAATTCCGGCCCGCGCCGCTTTGCTGACCGGGTCATTTTCCCGGTTGAAGCCGGCCGCACCTACCGACTGGTTCTCGACGGAGCCTCTCAGACCGGCCAGCGCGTGGCCGAGGCGACGCTGTCGCATCATCCGGCCGGACTCGACGGGATGCTCGCGGCCGGGGATCTCGCCCTCGGACTCACCAACCGGCTCCGGGTCGTGACGCGGACGCCCGGCATCACGCCGGCCAGCGCGAAGTTCTTCCTCGACGACGTGCTGCTCGGTGAGGTTGCTGGCCCGCTGCCCGTGCTCGAATGGTTGGGCACCGGCCGGGGACCGCACTCGCTTTCCGCCTTGGTCACCACGGACACGGGCGAATCCTTCACCACGCCGAGCTATCCCGTTTACGTGGCGCCGGTGAACGACCTCCGCCGGAACGCGCTGTCGCTGCCGGAAACGGTCACGTGGAGCTACGAGGGCGATCACGGCCAGGCCACTTGGGAATTCAACGAAACGGAGGGCTGGGGCGAAGGCGGTTCGGTGTGGTTGCGTTGGCAGGCGCCCGCGACGCGGGGCTACGCCTTCCGGGTAACCGGTGGCCCGGATACCCGCTTTTACGTCTTCGGCGGCGATGATTTCGGCGCAAGCTGGCTGGTCAACCGGCTGCCGACTGGCGGCGGAGAAGGCGTGGTCGATCTCCACGGCGAATACGCGACCTATTTCCAGATCGCCGGGCCTTGGACAAACGGCCTCCCGTCACCATTTCGAATTGAACGCTTGACCACGCCGCCGAACGACGATTTTGCCCAAGCGGTCGTGCTTACGGGACCCACGGTTGAGTTCGCCGCGACGAACCAGTTCAGCACGACGGAAGACCAAGAGCTTTCGGGCCTGCGGGGATCTTTGTGGTGGCGGTGGACGGCGCCGGCCACCGGAGATGTCACGATTCAGGCGGACGACAGCGATTGCTCGGTCGGGGTGGCTATGTTCCGAGGCGAAGAGTGGTCACAGTTGCGGAAACTGGGCGAGACCATGCCCTTGGTGACGTTCCAACCCGACGGCACCAAGAATTCGGGACTCAGCACCACGTTCCGGGTGTTTGCCGGCCAGACCTACCATCTGGCGCTCGGCCCCGACTGGCAAGGCGGGCCGCTCAATGGCGTGATCCGGGCCCGGTTGGGGTTGCAGCCGCTGCCCGATTTGCCGCCCAACGACGAGCCTGACCAACCGACCGTGCTGACCGGGCCATTGGTCTCGGTGACCACGCACAATCGCCAGACTTTGGGAGACGAATGGGTCGGGGCCATCCCGTTGCAGCATACCGTCTGGTTTGAGTGGACGGCCCCGAGCACCGGGGTTTTGCGCGCCTCGGTGGCCAGCTCTGAATTTCAGCCGATGTTGTTCCTTGGTCGCGGCCGATATCCCAGCTTCCAAAACCTGAATTTCCAAAACACCGGCTTTTGGGAGCCCATTTTCGCCGAAGTTACCGCCGGTGAAACTTACACCATGGTGATCGGGGCGGGGCGATTTGGCGCCTCCGAGGGAGAGTTTCGGCTGGAATTGGAAATGATCGATCTGCCACCGCGACCCGCCAATGACCGTTTCGCGGAGCGCCTTCCGGTAGGCACCAATCGAGTGGTTCAGGTGGTTGATCTCGCGGCCGCGACGCGGGAGTCCGACGACCCAGATTTTGTCACCACCCAGCCCAACGGCAGCCTATGGTGGGAATTGCTCGCGCCGACGGCGGGCCATTTTGTGGTGAACACGACTCCGTGGGTCGAATTCTTAGCCTACCGTGGCAACGTGCTGGCCCAACTTGTTCCGGTGGAGCCGCAAGTCAGAGAGCATCCGGCCGTCATCGAGGTGGTTGCGAACGAACCCGTGCAATTGTTGCTTTATGGTCCGAGGTTTGTGTCCACCACCAACGAGCTGAGGATCTATTTTGTCCCCGCGGGGGTTCCCAATGACGCCTTCGCCAACAGTCAGCGGTTGGAAGGGACCAACTTGGTGGCGGATGGGTTTCTGCTGGGAGCCACCCGTGAACCGGGCGAACCCAATCACGCGTTTCCCGCCAGCTCGGACCCTCTCAGTGGCGAGTCCGCTTGGTGGTCTTGGGCGGCGCCGTTCACCGGCAGGGCGACCTTGCGGTTTGGCTTCGGCGATTTGCATTGGGTAGGCGTCTATCGGGGGCCCGAGGTTGGTAGACTGACCCGGGTGCCGGGGTATCGCAATTCGGGGAGGCACGTCTTCACCGCAGAAGCGGGTCAGATTTATCATTTCGGGGTGGAGCGACTTAACGGTGCGTCCGGACTGGTCGACTTGAAGCTCGCCCTAGAGCCATTTACCGAGACCGTAAGCGACCACTTTGAACAAGCCATCCGGCTCACGCCCGCACAGCCCGAATCCCGGCAGAGTATCACGGATGCCTCCCGGGAGCTTGGCGAACCGGTCCATCATCCGGGACTCTGGGGCAAGACCCTGTGGTGGCGGTATGTCATGCCGCAGAATGCCGACATGTCCGTCACCGTCGGGGAGGTCACGCTCAGCGACGTGGCCGTGGCGGTCTATTCGGGGACATCGGTCAGGTCACTGATTCAGCAAGCGCGCGGCACGGGCTACCTCCGGTTTCCCGCCGTGGGCGGTCGGGAGTATTACATCGTGGCGGAAGTGCCCGCGGATGCGGTCGGCGACGTTGAGATCAGGGTCAATGCGCGAGCCAACCCCGGGGGATTGGTTTCGGTGGCCGGCAACTTGGTGCGTAATCCCAGCTTCGAGGAGTTGGAGGACGCCCTGCCGGGCAAGGACTGGGCCATCGAGCCCGGCTATGGCGGCTACGTCGGGGCTTCGGCACCCGGGGCGGCCGACGGCGCCAACTTCATCCAAATCGGCGGCGCGGCGACGGTCCGGCAAACCGTGCCCACCGTGGCCCAGCGCGTGTATCGGCTCCGGTTCGCCGTCCTAGGTGCCAGCGGCACAGGCCTCGCCACCGTGCGGGCCCTGATGGACGGAGTGCTGGTCGGTCAGGCCTCGTTTCCCACGGCGTTCTCTGAAGATTTCTGGCATTGGCTCGAATTTGTAGTCACCGCCCCGGCCGACCACTGCCTGCTGTCGTTGGAGACCGCCGGTGAAGCGGTCAGTTTGGATGCGATCAGCTTGGTCTGGCTTAACGAGCCGCCCCGGCTAATCACCGTGCCCCAGGCTGCCTTTGCGTATGTCGGAGGCGCAGCTTCATTTGTGGCCGGAGCGAGCGGATCAGAGCCGCTGGCTTACCGCTGGTTCCATGACGGACAGCCAATCCCCGACGCGAACCGTCACGTGCTGGTGCTGGATCCAGTGACTGCGGATGCGGCCGGGGACTATCATGTGGAGGTTGGGAACGGCTACGGGATGGCGGCGAGTTCCCGGGTCAAGTTGCAGGTCCAGTCCGTGGCCAGTCCCCAGATCGTCCTGCAACCGCAGGGTGAAGCCGTGGTGTTTGGCCAATTTCTTTCTTTGTCGGTGTCCGCGGTGGGGCCATCGCCGCTGACCTACCGCTGGCTCAAGGATGGCGTGGCGTTGCCGGGGGCGACCAACCGAAGCCTGACGCTCACCAATGTGAGCCCGACCGACCTCGGGGAGTATCGGGTGATCGTGGGCAGCTATGCCGAAACGACCGAGAGCCTGCCGGCTCTCGTGACCGCCGCGCCTGAAGCCGCGCCCGAAGCCGAACTGGCGTTCCAGTTTGCCCCGTTCAGTCCGATTCCTGAGGCCCAGCTTGATGCGTATGTGTTCGACCTAGATGGGGTGACCCGCCTTCGCGGTAGCCAGTTTGTCGCCCAGCTTTATGTCGGGCCGGATTTGGAATCGCTTCGCCCAGTCGGGGCTCCGCGCCGTTTCATGGATGGGTTCCAAGAAGGTCGATGGCAGTTCGGTCTGGTGAATCTGCCCAATGTCCAGATGGGTCAGCCATTTGTCGCCCAAGTGCGCGCTTGGGATTCATCGAAGGCGGCCAGCTACGAGGAAGCCAGGGCTTTGGGGATGCGCTTTGGGCGATCCAAGCCGCTCGCCCTGACCACCAGCAATCCGCCGTTGCCCAGTGAACTCCTGCTTACGGGACTGGAATCATTCAGCCTGCAGCTCGGCCTGCCCGATTTCACGGTGGGTCGGGTTGAAGCACAGTTAGAACCGGGAGGCGGCCAATTGAAGTTCCGGCTCACGGGAGCCAAAGGCTTTCGTTACCTGCTCGAACGGCGCTTCGAGGGCGGCAACTGGAGGCCAGTCAATGTCTTCGAAAACTTCCCGGGTGAACTGAGTTTCACCGTGCCGCTGGCCGAAGGTAGCGCCGCCTTCTTCCGGGCCCGCATCTTGGACTGAATTCTGCACAACAACTTTGCGGCGGGCGCATTGGTCCTGTCAGACTCCCGAGGTGAACTGTGTTCGGTTCCTTCGTGGCTTGCTGGCGTTGTCCTTCGCCGTGCCCGTCGCTTGGCGGGCCGACGCCGGAGAGCCTTCCCCAGAGCGTCTCGGTGATGCTTGGTCCGATCCGCGCAATCCCATCGTGCGGATTTTTTCAGGCCGGCGTCTGGACCTGTGGTCGCTGAAGCCGGGGGCGACCGTTGAACCACCGGCGACGGCGGTTCCGGTTGCCGGCCCGCTCGACCGTTTTGTCGCCGCGAAGCTGGAGGAACACGGGCTTGCCCTGTCACCGGAAGCGGATTCGCGCACGCTGATCCGCCGGCTGACGTTCGACCTCACCGGCTTGCCGCCCTCGGCCGAGGAGGTGGGGGCATTTGTGCGGGAATGCGCGCGGGAGAAATCAGAAAGCAGGAAAGCAGGAGAACGAGAAACCGGGTGGTCACGGATCAATCCTGCTTCCGGGGTCGAGGCCTCGCGCGCTTACGAACGCCTCGTGGACCGCCTGCTCGCCTCGCCGCGTTATGGCGAACACCAGGCCCGGCTCTGGTTGGACGTCATCCGTTACTCCGACAGCAACGGCTTCGACTGGGACGAGTTTCGTAAGCTCGCCTGGAAGTTCCGCGATTACACGATTCGCTCGTTCAACGCCGACAAACCGTTCGACCAGTTCATCCGTGAACAATTGGCGGGCGACGAACTGCTGGCCGGTCCACCGCGCGACGAAGCGGAGCAAGACGCGCTGATCGCCACCGGTTATCTGCGGCTCGGTCCGCACGACAACGCCGCGCCGCTCTTCAACGAGCAGGACCGCAGCCGGGCCGAGCTGATGGCGGATCTGGTGGAGACCACCGGCAGCGCGTTCTTGGGGCTGACGCTGTCGTGCTGCCGGTGCCACGACCACAAATACGATCCCCTCTCGCAGGCGGATCATTTCCGGCTGCGGGCGTTCTTCGAGCCGGTGAAGTTTGCGGACGATCTGCCGCTCGATTTGGCGTCGGAACAGGCCGAAATCCGGCGGCACAACGAAGCGCTCGACGGCCAGGTGGCCGGTATGGAAAAGCCGCGTGATGAACTTCTCGCGACCGTGAAGGCCCGGCTCCGGGCGGAACGCATGGCCCAGCTCACCGCCGAAGAAAAGGCCCTGCTGGAGCTGCCGAAGGAAAAGGTCGCCGCCGACCTCAAGGGTAAGGTCGAGGCCGTCCGCAAACAGGCCGAACCCAGCGACGAAGAGGCGAAGGCCGCGCTCACGGGCGACGAGAAGGAACGTCACACTGGGTTGGAAAAGCGGATTGCCGAGGTGAAACGCCAACGTCGCGAGTTTGCCTTTGGGCTGCTCATGACGGACCGGGAAGGCCCACCGCCGGTGACGAAGATCCTGTTCCAAGGCAATCATAAGCAGGAACGCGAGCCGGTGGCGCCGGGCTTCCTGTCAGTCCTTGATCCCAATCCCGCGGCCATCCGCTCGGCCGCCACCACGAATACTTCCGGCCGCCGGACCACGCTCGCGGACTGGATTGTCGCGCCCACGAATCCGCTGACCGCACGCGTGTTTGTGAACCGCGTGTGGCAACAGCACTTCGGCCAAGGTTTGGTGGAAACAGCCAACGACTTCGGCCTCGCCGGTGCGCCCCCCACGCATCCCGAGCTGCTCGACTGGCTCGCGAATGAGTTCGTCCGCGGTGGTTGGTCGGTGAAGCGGTTGCACCGGCTCATCGTGTTGAGCGCGACGTATCGGCAGGCTTCCGCGGTTGGCGCGGCACCGACGGAGAATCTGGAAAGCAGGAAAGCAAGAAAACCGAATAACGAGACCAGCGGGTCCTCCGCTTCTCGCGTTTTCGCGTCTTCGGATAACGCCGCACGTTCGGACTACGAACAGGATGCCGGCAACCAGTGGCTCTGGCGGCAGAATCCGCGCCGGCTTTCCGCCGAACAGTTGCGTGACACGCTGCTGGCGACCGCCGGTTCGCTGCAATTTCGTCCCGGCGGAACGCCCGTTTGGCCCGACCTGCCTCCGGAAGTGCTCCAGGCGAATCCGGCGTTCCTCGACGATAACGAAACCAAGACCAAGGGGTGGTATCCGTCACCGAAAGCCGAGCAGAATGTTCGCAGTGTCTTCCTGGTCCAGAAGCGCACCGTGCGCGTGCCGTTCATGGAGACGTTCGATCTTCCGGAAAACTCGACGTCCTGCGCCCGCCGCACGGAATCGATCGTCGCCCCGCAGGCGCTCTCGCTGCTGAACTCCCCGCTCGCCGTCGAAGTGGCCAACGCCTTGGCGGCCCGGGTTCGGCGTGAAGCCGGCGAAGACGCTGCGCAGCAGGTGGCGCGGGCTTTCCAATTGGCGCTGCAACGTTTGCCGGCGGCGGAGGAGCGGACGGCGTGCCTTCGCCTTCTCGAAAAACGCAGTTTGCCGGAACTTTGCCGGGCGCTGCTCAACCTGAACGAGTTCGCCTACGTGGATTAAGGCTGGGCGGGGAAAAGTGCTTGTGACGTGGGTGTGGCGTGATGTATGTGTAGCGCATGAAGAAGCCGGTGAAGTATTCGAGCGCACCACCACCGCCGGATGTCCTGCGCGATGTTCCCGGGCCGACCCTCGGGGGCGACGAGGCGGCGGGCATGGTCCGCACCCAGATTTACCTTACTCGGGCCGAGCACGGTTTCATTGCAGCCGAGGCCGCGCGCCGGGGTGAACCAATGGCGGCGGTGATCCGCGGCTACATTGACGACAAGATGCGGCTGCCGGACTCCGCGTGGGCTACCAATCCCATGCTGGAGCCCACGCCGACGGATGCCGGGCTGGAATTGCCGGAAGATGCGGCCATCAATCACGACCACTACCTCTACGGGGCGCCCAAGAAGTATGTGAAGAAACGGGGGCAGTGGGTGTTGGCCGAACCGGAGGCGGGGCGCTGATGCACAGCCACCGGGTCTTCCTCGATTCGTCGTTCTGGATCGCCTTCCGCGATGCGCGCCAGACGCATCACGCCCGGGCGCGCGACTGCATCGCGGCGCTGTTCCGGGAGCGGACGCATTTCGTGAGCACGCCGTTCGTGTTTGCCGAGACCCATGCGACGTTCGCCCGGTCGCAGGTGGTGCGGGAGAAGATCATCGCCGATTTCTGGGAGAACCCGCTGCTGCATTTCGCGGAGGTGACCGACGCCGACCACCGCGCGGCCATCCAATTGCTGCGGCAGCACGCGGACAAGTCGTATCCCTTCTGCGACGCCATTTCGTTTGTCGTGATGCGGCGCCTTGGCGTGAAGCGGGTCGCCGCCTTTGACGACCACTTCCGGCAGGTCGGCGGGTTCGAGGTCATTGGGTAATCAGGGAGTCCCCTGCGCGTTTCACGGCGCCTTGGCGTCTGGTCGCGGCCTAAGCTTGCCCGCGAGCGTCACTTCAATCCGCCCGTCTGGCAAAACCGTCGGAGTCACCTCCACGACCACGACGTCCGGCAGGTCATCGCTGCTGATTCCCACCGCTGCCTGCTGTCCGTCGCCGGTCGTAATCTGGGCGGATTGTAGGGTTTCGATGTCTTTTCGTTGGAACAACCGGTCGAACATTTCCTGAACCTGCGCCGTGGCCATCATCTCATGCGCTTCTGGGTCGTCGCTAGTCGCGAAGCGGCCCAACCCGAACTCGGTTAACGTTCCTTCCGGGATCTGCGTGATCCTGGATTCGACATCCACGACTGATTTCCCGTCGTCCTGACGCGTTACCGGCGTCAGGAACAGCAGAGCGCGCCGTCCCTCGGACCAATTCCATCCGCCAACGACCATGGTTGCTCCCGGTGGGACTTGTGTTCGGACGTTGGTGATCAATGGCGGGCCCGGCCTGTTATCGGGGTTGGTGTCGGGCTTGGCCTCGGGCCGTGCCGATGGTTTCGCGGTTTGCCGTCGTAGGCGAGCCACCTCGCCGCGAAGTCGTAGCAGTTCCGCGCGCGAATCCTGCGCGGCCGCGAGTTCGGCGTCCTTTCGGGCGGCGAGTTGCTGGGCGTCGCGGAGGGCGGTGGATTGTTCCGCCAACTGGGCGGTCAGGGCGGATTGATCGGTCCGCAGCCGTTCCAAGTGCTGTTGTTGCACGAGCAGGGCCGTGCCCAGCAGGCCGAAGCCAACGACGACTGCACCGATCTTGAGTTTTGTGGAAGCCATGAGGGAAAGGAGTCCGAAGGTGGAGGCTGTAATGGCGCCGGCAGCCGCCGCGCCGGCCGCGATGTTCGCGGCGAGTCCCGCCGGGGCGGCGACCACGGCGGGTCCGCCCAGTGCGAGAGCGAGGGCCGAACCGGTCGAGGTAATCCCGCGCTTGGCCAGTCGCCCGCGTAGTCGGTCGAGTGCCCGCTCCACCCGCATGCGGGCGGCGTTTTCGCTTAGGCCCAACCGGGCGCCCACGTCAGCGAAGGGGCGATGCTCAAAATGGCGGAGCAGCAGGGCGACTCGGTCGGCTTCAACCAGCTCGTGCATGGCCTCGTCGAGCACCGGGGCGAGGCGGCTCCAATCGGCTTCGGGATCGGTGGAACGATGGGATTCCTGCATGGCGTGGGTCTCCCGTTCGCGGCGTTGACGGCGTGATTCGTCGCGGACCTGCCGAACGGCTAGGCGGTGGGTCGTCGTGTAAAGCCAGCCAACCAACGCCGGATGCCGGGTAAGCCGACTCGCTTGGCGGGCAAGTTCGGTGAAGACCCCCTGCGCGATGTCCGCCGCGGCGGCGGAGTTGCCGCCGACCTGCCGTAGGGCGGCGGAATGGACGACATCCAGGTGGCGGCGCACCAGTTCCGCAAAGGCCGCCTCCGACCGCTCGTCCGCGTAGCGGCGAAGCAGTTCGGCATCGGTTGGAGTGGCGGCGGCAGGCATCATCGTCACCAGCAAATGCCCGATGACGACGAAACCGCACGGGAAAAGTGCGCGGTGCCGGCGCGTGACCGGTGAGTCAGGCCGCCGTTGCACCGTCGTCGGCCAACTCGTCGACCAACGTGGCCGCGGTGAGGGTTGCGCAGCCTTCGAGCTTATTGCCGAGGTAGGCGAACAGCGGGAGGCCGCGCTGACGTGCTTCACGGATGAGTCGGACCGTGGCGGCCCGCGCTTCCGGGAATGGCTCGCGCACGCGGTCAAAGGGCTGAAGCTGCTGCTCCCGTTCCTCGTAGTCGGTGCCCGGACGGGTGAGCAACCGAGCGCCCGCGAAGTGGGCGGTCCAGCAGCCGGGTTGGGTCAACTGCTCGTCGAGCGTCGGGCCGTCGGACCACTGGTTGAACAGGTAGGCCACGCCGTGCGCGGCCAACAGCGCGAAGAAGTCCGGGTGCAGGAAACTGCGGTTGCGCACCTCGACGCCGTAACGCCAGCCGCCCGGCAGGTCGCCGAGGAAATGGTCGAGCGCCGTCACGAAGTCGCGTCCGCGGGCGAAGTCTTGCACGTGGAAACGGGAGAACTCGAACATCACCAGCCCGACGGATTCCCGGATGGGCTCCAGCGAGTCGAGGAACTCCCGGCGGAACAGTTCCGCGTCGAGGAAGCCGGGATTGGGTTGGCCGCCCAGTTCGCTGTGGCGCGGCAACGGCGGGTAGCGCTTCACGGTGATGTGGTCGGTGACCTTGAGCGAGAAGCGGAAGTGCGCCGGCACCTGCGCGACGAGGCTGCGGGCGAACTTCTCGGTCGGGAACGTGTAGTAGGTCGCGTCCACGCCCACCGTTGGGAAGACGGTGGCGTATTCCTCCAGACAATGCTGCTGGAACCGGGTGTCCGAGAGTTTGCCGCGGTAGCGGTAGCGGTCCTCGGTGTAGAGCCCGCCAAGCCAGCCCGGATACTTCCAGGAGGACGTGCCGAGATGGATGCCTTGAGCCGAGAGCGCCGCCAGCTTCCGACCCAGTGAAGTGGGCCAGTGGTCGTCCGCCGGAGGCAGGAGCTGGGGCAAACCGTCGTGCATCGTCGCCGTTGAATTTTCGAGAGCCGGGCCGAACTCGCCAGCCGGAATCAACTCCCGGTCGTCGCCCGCGGCCCCTTCCCGCACCGGCAGGCGGCGCTGCAGAACTTAACGTTGGCCCAGTCGCGTTCCCATTTCTTCCGCCAAGCAAACGGCCGGCCACACCCGGCGCAGGTTTTTTCGGGCAGATGCTGTTTCTTTACGCCGCGCATTTTGCCCGCACATCGTCCGCCTGCCGCGCGATGGCGGCGCGTTGCTCCGTGGGCAGCCGCGCGAGATTGCGCACCTGCATGACCATGCGGGGATTCCGCGCCAGCATCACTTCGTGCCGTGCGAGGAAGTCCCAGTAGAGCGTTGTAAAAGGACACGCCTTTGGCCCCGTGGCCTGCGCGGGATCGAACCGACAGCCGGCGCAGTAGTTCGACATGCGCTGGATGTATTTGCCGCTCGCCACGTAGGGCTTCGACGCCATCACGCCGCCATCGGCGAACTGCGACATGCCGAGCGTGTTCGGCAGCTCGACCCATTCCACGGCGTCCACATAGATCGCCAGATACCACTCGTGAACCTCGCGCGGTCGGACGCCGAGCAGCAGCGCGAACAGTCCGGTCACCATCAGGCGCTGGATGTGGTGGGCGTAGCCGTGGTCCAGCGTTTGCCGGAGCGCGTGCCGCAGGCAGTTCAACTCCGTGTTCGCAGTCCAATAGAACCGCGGCAACGGTTGGACCGCGCCGAGCGTGTTGCGGTCGAGGTAACCGGGCATGAACCGCCAGTAAATGCCGCGGACGTATTCGCGCCATCCGAGGATCTGGCGGATGAAGCCTTCGGCCGAAGCCAGCGGAACGGTTCCGGCCCGCCACGCCCGTTCGGCTGCCGTGATGACCTCGCGGGGCGACAGCAGCTTTAAGTTCAACGCCGCGCTCAGGCGCGAATGGTAAAGCCACGGTTCGCCCGACCACATCGCGTCCTGCCAGCGGCCGAAGTCCGCCAACCGGTGCGAGATGAAGTCATCGAGCGCCGCCCGCGCATCGGCCGCGGTCACCGGCCAGTCGAACTGCGCCACGGAACCCGGATGCTGCGCAAACCGCGCCCGCACCACGTCGAGAACTTCCTGTGTCACCGCATCCGGCGCGAACCGCCGCGGCGCGGGCAAGAAGCCGGGACCTTCCTTGCCGAAGCTCTCGCGGTTATCGTGATCGAAGTTCCACTGGCCGCCGGCCGGTTGGTCACCGTCCATCAGCACGCCGTGGCGCTGGCGCAGTTCACGGTAGAAGAACTCCATCCGGAGTTGTTTCCGTCCGGCGGCATGCCGCGCGAATTCTTCCGGGGAACACAGGAAATGCCGGTCGGCGCGCTCGTCCAGAGTCACGCCGCCGTCGGCGCAGGTTCGCTTGAGTTCCTCGCGCACGGACCATTCGCCCGGTTCGACCAACACGACGCGTTCCGGCCGAAGGAGGCGCAGGGTCGCGGCCAATTGGGCGGCGAGGGTTTCGCCGGTTTCTACCCAAGAAATGTGCTCAGGCGTTTCGGAATCCCACGCCGCGCCCTCGGCCTTCAACACGCGATAGCACACCCGCCAACCCCGAGCGCGCAGTTCGTCGCGGAAGTGCCGCATGGCCGCGAGGAAGACGGCGATGCGCGGCTGGGAACTCCAGACCTTCGTGGACTCGCCCGCCACCTCGGCTAGCCAGACGACATCGCGGGCGGAATCAAGCCCGTCGAAGGCGGCCGACGCGGCGTCCAACTGATCGCCCAACACGACGACCAGATTCCGGCACGGCAGTCCCTTCATGTTCCCGCCGGGAAATCAGCCGCGGCGGCGACGGCTTCACCCTCCTCGGCGGCCTTGGCCAGTTCGGCTGCGCGGTCGCGGAGCTTTTTCACCATGTAGCGGCCGAGCGGAAAGCGAAACGGAGCGCGCCCGGAATGAACCATGGCCACGATGGCGGCGGCCGCCTGGGCTGGATCGCCGGGTTGCTTGCCGTCGATGGCCTTTAGCACGGCCGCGAATTTCCCCGAGGTGCGGTCGTAGTCGGGAATCCGTTGGCTGGCGCGTTCGAGCGAACGGTGGATGAACTCGGTGCGGAACGGGCCAGGTTCAACCAGCGTGACTTTGACGCCCAGCAGCGCCATCTCGGCCCGGACGCTTTCGGACAGAGCTTCCAGTGCGGCCTTGGCTGCTCCGTAGGCGCCGAATCCGGGGTAATTCGCGATCGCGGCCGCGGCGGTGAGGTTCACCAAGTGGCCGGCCCGCTGCTCGCGGAAGCGTGGCAGCACCGCTTGGATGACGTTCAAGGCGCCGAAGAAGTTGGTCTCGAAACACCGCCGAATCTGCGCGTCGTCGCATTCTTCCACCGCCCCCAGCAGGCCGTAGCCGGCGTTGTTGGCCACCACATCAAGCCGGCCAAAACGGGTAATCGCGGCGGCGACGGCGGCTTGAACCTGCGGCGCGTCGGTCACGTCCAGCGGCAGGAGGAGGCAGCGTTCCGGCACCGTGGCCGCCCAAGCTGCGAGGGCCATCGGCTGGCGGGCGGTAGCGACGACGCAGTCGCCGGCGTTCAGGGCGGCTTCGGCGAGCGCCCGGCCCAGTCCGGAAGAGCAGCCAGTGATGAACCAGGTTCGCGGCCGGGCTGAAGTCGGATCACTCATTGATATTAGCCGACGGTAGAGTGGTTTCTCGATCCGGCAACCGGTCGGCGATTTTCCGGCGCCGGCGGTTGCGGAACGCCAATCAAAGCCAAGTTTCCCGAGGCCTTGCTCCGGTCCAATTGGGGAGTCGTTCCGCCGCTTGCGCCCCGACGGGCAGATCGCGCTGGTGCGGACTGGCCGCGAAAAGCTCGGCGTAACCAAGCCGCCCCGTCACGGCCGGCGGATCCGGAAGAACCGTGGCCCGGGAGTGTCCGTCGCCTGTTCGGGCAATTCGACTGGGCGACCCTCGAACCAGCCGGAGCTGACCGTTCGCCACTCGCCCAGCTGCGCCGAACTTTCCAGCAGGAAAGGGGAGTCGGGTTCGCCCTGAGCCAGCAGGCGGATTCCGTTGATTCCGACCGTGGCCGTCAGCGCCAGCTCCGTCGCGGGCACCTCAGGTCCAAAGAGGTTGACTGAGATGGCGCCGACGCTGTTGTCGAAGCCGCCGACCGCAATCTCATAGGCAGTCCCGGCGTTGGCGGTCCAAGTGGCGGTGCTGGGCCCCGCGAATGAGCCGGTGTCATCATTGGCCGCCACGAGCGTGCGTTGGCCGGCGCTGACTGAATAAACGTGAACGACCGTGTCGAGGATCGAGCCGGAGGTGTTGACGGCAGCGGTCCCGCCGGCAAAAGCGTGCCAGCGCCACCAAAGGGTGCGGGTGCCGTCCAGGCCGGTGCCCGAGCCGGCGGTGGGCGCCGCCCCGACATTGCTCGCGAGCGTGGATTCCCGGCTCCCCCGCAGTCGGACGGCGAATTCCGGGGTGGAATTGGTGGCCGGCAGCAGCGGGAGCAGGCGCAGGTGGGTCGGTCCGACCTCGCCCAAGGCCGTGGCGACCGCGATCAGGTAAGTGGCTCCCGCCGTTGCTGAAAACGCGCAGACGGAACCCAAACTGTTGCCCTGCCGATTGGCGGCGATGGCCTGGAGCGCATTGCCCTCGGCGGCTTGATAGACTGCAAGGACGGGCTGAAACCCAATGGCTTCGGTGTGGAGCTGGAACCAGCCGTCCGAAGGGGCCCGCCAACGTCTCCAGACGGAATGGCCGGCCAGCAGGCCGGCGTGCGCCGGTTCGTCGGGCTCAGTGGTGGCGCCAGCGGTCTGTTCCTCCCAAATAATTGATTCGCCGTGGAGCTCTCCCGCTTGCGCCCGGTCATCGTTCGGCGGTGCCGCATTGAAATCGCCGAGCCAACTGACAAGGCCGATCTCCCCGCCGTAGTTTGAATCGACCGCGAGTGAGTAGGTTTCGCCGGCGCGGACCGAAAAACCGACTTCCCAATCCAGCGTGCTGGTCTTGAGCGGGACGGGTTCGAGGTTGGCGAGGTCGTTCCCGGCGTAAACCGCGAGGCGGTGGACTTGGTTGCCGATCGCCGGTTGGAGCTGCATCCAGCCGTTGGTTTCGGCGGTCCAAGCCCACCAAAGGGACCGATCCGCCGGCTGGTTTCCAGGGTGGGGTTCGGCCGCTTCCGCGGTGGCGAGGTGATTGGAGCCGACGAGCCACAGCCGGGGACCGTGCAGGCGGATTCGATCGGCGAACGCATCGTTGAACCGGCCGTCAAGCTGTTGGATGCCCAGCGAGTATTCACCGACCTGCCAAAGCCCACCTGCCACCCCGATCCAGTAGGTGACTCCGGCCTGGGCCTGAAAAGTCGGATTCCCGAAACCAGCCACGGAGACCAGCGACTCCGGCGTGGTGCCGGTGAAAACTCCGAAAGCATAGGGTCCGTCGGGGCGCTGCCTGACGGTGACTTGGGTCAGCGCTTCCGCGGGTGCCGTCCATTTCCACCACCTGGACCCGGCTTCGATGGAGTTGTAAATGCTTGGTTCGCCAGGTTCCACGGTGGCGCCGAACAGCGAGCCGTCGACCAAGACTGAGGGGCCGAAGAGTTCTGCGGCGGCGGCGAAGGCGTCGTTCTGGGGCAGGGGATACACGTGGAGAGTCAGCCCGCCGCCGGCCTCGACCAGCAGTTGATACTCGACGCCGGCCTCAGCGGTGAACGCGGTCGCGCCATTCCCGGCGGCGACTCGCACCAGTTGGCTCAGGCTGGAGCCCCGATACACGGCGACCAACGGCTTCTGGTTTTCCGCCAGTCCGCTCCAGACAAAAGTGCCGCTTCGGGGCGCCGTCCAAGTCCACCAGAAGGAGTCGCCAAAAACACGACCCTCATGGTTCGGTTCGCCGGCCTCGCGGGTTCCCGCCTGAAGTCGCGCGTTGAATCGAAGGTCGTCTCCTTGGAGGCGCGAGCGGCGGGCGAAATCGTCGTTGGGCGAACTGGGGGTGAAGCTGAAATCATACCAGACTTCCAGCTTGGGGTTGTTGCCGGGCCCAGTGGCGATGCCCAGCCGATACGTTTCCCCCGCCTTCACTCGGATGCGTCCGTCGCCGTCGGCGACTGGCTTTAGTCGGGCGACGCTCGGTCCCTGAAAGACGCCGGCGGCCCCCAAGGAGCCGTGGCCGACCTCCTCGACTGCAAGGTGGCCCGAAGCGGGAGCGGTCCAAGTCCACCAGCGGGATTGGCGGTAGCCGGTTCCCGGCAGGAACGGTTCCTCGAATTCGAGGGAATCGTCGGCAAAGCTGCCGCCGAGGCGAAAAGTGGGGCCCCGGACCTCGGTGGCGTTTTCGAAAAAGTCGTTGGCCGTGAGCGCTCCGATGACGTTGAGCTGGCCCGACCGCGGCCCCTGATTCGGCAACTGCCAGTCGGCTAGGGTGAGCTGGTAGACCCTTCCGGCGAAGGCGGAAAAGACGAAGGAACCTTCGCTGGAACTGCCCACCGGTTGCAGAGCCTCGATTGTTTCGCCCCGGTAGACGGCGACGAATCCCGGCGGTTCCCGCTGGATTCTCACCCAGCAATTACTCGGCGCCGTCCACGACCACCAAATGCTGCTGGCGGTTCCCTCGCCGCCTTCGGGCCCGGCGCCTTCGGTGGTGCCGGAGAATCTGACGCTGCTGCCGGACAACGGGAGGCGGTTGGCGAAGTTGTCGTTCTCGGGTGGGGCGGGCAGGAACCGGTGGGCGATTTCGTAGTCCGGGAGCCCGCCGGGGGTTCTGATCATCGCGAGGTAGGTCGTCTCACCGGCTCCGGTCGCGACGAGGAGTTCGGAACCACTGACGATCAGTGGGACTGGTTTTAAGTTCGCCAGCGAGTCGCCGCGGTAGGCGTTGAGCCGTAGTCCGAGGGCAAAGAGATTGAACTGGCAGGTGCCGGCCCGGTCCGCGGTGAAGCGGAACCACACCGACGGATTTAAGGCGCTTTCCTGTGGCTCACGGGTTGCGCCGGCCAGACTACCCGTCAGCCGTTGGATCGGGCCGAGCGGATAGGCGTTGGCGAAGTGGTCGTGGGGCGGCCGTTGGGAGTGGAGTGAAAAACCGAACGGTCCCGAAGCTTGGCTGTGGCTGGTAACGAGAATGCGGTATTGGCCGCCGGCCACGGCGTTGAATACTCCGGAAGTGACCGTGATCTCAGCCGGTGCCGCGCCATCAATGCGCGTAATCGCCAAGGAAACCGGCGTCTGTGTGCCGTCGATGGCCAAGTGCACGAGGCCGGTCAACGGGGCTGTCCACCGATACCACAACTGACGCCAACGGTTGAGCAGGTCGTCGTCTGCGCCGCCGACCGCCGCGTAAGTGTCACCTGCGACGGTCAACCGTTCCGCCGCCAAGGGGATGGCGTTTTCCGGCGTCGTGTTAAGCGGGCTTTCGGTGAAGACCGGTCGCCACCGGAATGCGCCCGGCACAGACCGGGTCGCAACCCAGATTTTGTAGGAAGATCCCCGCCGAACAATGAAGTCACGGGTGGTGCTCGTTCCGGCGGCGGGTTGGATCGCCAGGCCCAGCCCGCTGAGGTCGCGAAGTGCAGCTCCGGTGGCCACGCCGATGATCAGTTCGCCGTCGCTTTCCAGTTCCAGCCGCAGGCGGCCGTCGGCGGGGGCCTGCCATTCCCACCACAATGATCCGCCGAGGGTTGCTTCGGAGAAGTCCGGTTCGCCAGTTTCCCTCGTGGCGCCGAAGGTGTGTCCGCGAATCTCCCCGCTGGCCTCGGAAAGCAAAATCCGCCGGTCGAACGTGTCGTTTGGGGCTCGGGGCAACCAGGTCAGCTCCAGCGGTCCGCTGTCCGGGCCGAAGTCAGGATGGGCGACTTGAATCCGATAGGTGACGCCGGCGGCCACTTCGACGAATGGGGGGCGGGGGCCGCTGATAGTGGGATCGACGACGGGCCCTCCCCCTTGGGCAACGAGCCCATTCACGCTGGAGCCGGCGAAAACGGCGACGTTCGGGGACCAATTCTCCCTCGGCGGCCGCGAAAACCGGAGCGTCCCATCGCCTGGGGCCTGCCAGTGATACCAAACGGAGGGCCAGCCGATCGTCGGTTCGCCGGGTTCAACGGTGGCACCGCGGGTATGCACCGACAGGGACAGCTGGGTCCCGGTCAACTGAAGGCTGCCGGCGAAGGCGTCATTGGGGAGGAAGACAGTGATCTCCACCTCGGCGGTGCGGGAGACTCCGTTCGCATCCATTGCCCGGACCCAGAGCGGATGTCGGCCCACGGCCAGACCGGAAACCGTTAGCGTGCCGCCGGCGCCTTGAATCTCACCCAACTTTTGGTCTTCGCCGCCGAAACGGTCCCGAACTTCGATTCGCGCGACGGGGGCCGTCCCGGAGACCGCACTGACGGTCAGGGGGATGGCTTGAGCCACGGGAAAACGATCCCCCGGTCGCGGTGAGGTGACCGCTAATTGCGGCGGGCGCACGAACGCGGTTGCCCCTCGATAGCCGGAGACGAGGGCCGCCCGCTCGCGCAGTGTGCGGGCGTTGTCCGCGCTGTCCCGGAGGCCGGTGGGCACGCCGAGGAACGGCACCTCGGGATTGGAAAAATGGGGAATCCGCGCCCCCGGATACGCCATCACCGTGCCAGCAAGCGACCGGCCGACGGCAAACGTGTGCCCGTAAGAATAGGGAAAGGCGCCGGGAAATCCCGCGTTGGGACGGTCGTGGGCACAGCCGAAATTGTGCGCAAGTTCGTGGGCTAGCACATAAGTCCCGACTAGGGCGGGGCGCAGCACCACGCTCCAAGTCCCGTCGGGGTCGGCAGTTTGGTAGGCTACCCCGGCGTATTGGCCGTCGGATTTTTCCACCAGCAGGCAGACCAAATCAGCCCCGACTTCATCCCGTAGGCGGCGCGCGTCGTCCAGATAGCCGTCCGCGGGCGCGTCCAGTCGTCGCAGGTCGGTCACCAGATCGGCGGCTTCGCGGTAGGCCGTTTTGCGCAACCCAGCGAGCTGGATTTGCACCCGGGCGTCGCTGCGTTCCAAGGCTTCGTTGGTTTCTGCCAAAGCTTGTTCAACGGCGGCTCGCAGCCCGGCGTCGCCCCCGGCTCCCTCCCAAGCGGCGGCGGTGTAGAGCAGGAGCAGGTTGACCTGCCAAATCTCGTCCCCCTGGAGTTCGGTGGCCCCGACCTGTCGCTGCGGACCGCCGCCAACGGGAGTGCGTCCCGGTGCCACGGCGCAGTTCCCCGCACTACCCAGCGGCACGGATTGCGAGGTCACCCGGCCCGTGGCATCCACCGCCACGGACCAAGTGTCCCCGGGGCCGACGCAAAAGGTCCCGCTCAGCCCGTCGGGATGAGCCAGCAGGGTCCAATGCCCCGAATTCCCCGCGCCGAACGTCCCGCGGGTCAGCACCGCGCCGCCGACCAAGGGTTGGCGCGATTCGATGAGGGCCTCCGTTTCCCCCGCCGAGCCCGCCCACAGCCAGTGGGTTCCCACTGGCAGGCGTTGCGCGGCGGCCCGCAAAGCTTCCGCGTCCCACGCGGGCGCCCCGCTCAGCACGGTCCCGGCCCACCACAGGTTCATTAGCAAACTCCAGCAGAGGTGTTTCATCTCGGTCGGATTGGAATGGGCCGGCAGCCTATGGCGGCCGAGGACCAATTCAATCCCCTGCTGAATTCCCGCTTTCACCCCTGTTGCCGAAGTTCCCCTCCGTCGGATAGAGTCGCCGGACCGAGATGAGTGAGATTTCCAAGGCCTACGAGCCGCAGTCCGTCGAAGCGAAATGGTATCAGTTTTGGGACGATAGCGGCTGCTTCACCGCTGATCCCGCCCGCGTATCCGACCTGCGCCCGGCGTATTCCATCGTCATCCCGCCGCCCAACGTCACCGGCGTCCTCACCCTCGGCCACGTCCTCAACAACACCATCCAGGACATCCTCGCCCGCAAGGCGCGCATGGACGGCAAGGAAGTCCTCTGGTTGCCCGGCACCGACCACGCCGGCATCGCCACGCAGAACGTCGTCGAGAAGACGCTGAAGAAAGCCGGCGAGATCAAGCACCGCGACGACCTCGGCCGGGAGGCGCTCGTGGCCAGGATCTGGGAGTGGAAGGAGAAATACGGCGGCATCATCCTCCAGCAGCTCCGCGCGCTCGGCGCCTCCTGCGACTGGACCCGCACCCGCTTCACGATGGACCCGGAGTATTCCCGCTGCGTCCAGAAGGTGTTCGTCGACCTCTACAAGAAGGGCTTGATCTACCGCGGCAAACGCATGGTCAACTGGTGCCCCGCCTCGCTCACCGCGCTGTCCGACGAGGAAGTGGTGATGAAGGAGCAGAAGGGCTTCATGTATCACTTCCGCGTCGAAGTGGTGGAGGCGCCCGGCACGTTCCTGACCATCGCCACGACGCGTCCGGAAACCATCCCGGCCGACACCGCCGTGGCGGTGAATCCCAAGGACCCGCGTTACACGCACCTCATCGGCAAGCACGTCTATCGCGCGCTGCCGCTCGATGTGCCGAAGGAACAGCGGATCATCCCGATCATCGCGGACGACCACGTGACCTTCGACTTCGGCACCGGTGTGCTGAAGGTCACGCCCGCGCACGATAAGGCGGACTTCGAGATCGGCCTGCGGCACAAGCTGCCGGTCATCGATATCCTTACGCCCGACGGCAAGATGACAGCCGAAGCCGGCGCCGATCTGGCCGGGCTGGACCGCTTCGTCGCGCGCAAGAAGTCGATGGAACTGATGGAAGCCGCCGGCTCGTTGGACAAGGCGGAGGCCTACACGAACAACGTGGGCTTCAGCGAACGCGCCGACGTGCCCATCGAACCGCGCCTGAGCGAACAATGGTTCCTCAAGTATCCCAGCGTGGAGGCGTCCACGAAGTGCGTGGCGACGGGCGAAATGAAGTTTTTCCCAGACCGCTGGGCCAAGGTCTATGACCACTGGATGGGTGGCATCCAGGACTGGTGCATCAGCCGCCAGCTCTGGTGGGGGCACCGGATTCCGGTGTGGAGCAGGCGCATTTCGATCCCGAACATTCAGGCGAACCACCGGGCGCATTCATTTTCCGAGGTTGTTCGTTTGCACGACGTCGCAAGCCCAGAAACCGTCTTCCGCATCACCCATGTCGGTTCGGGCAGGACGGTCGATCTTCTCCACGCCGAGTTAACCGAAGAGATGGATGCTGGGAAGACGAACCACGAGTTCGTCCTTTCAGTCTGCACCATCGAAGAGCGGGACATAGCGCGCCTCACCGAGGAAGGCTTCACCCAAGACTCCGACGTCCTCGACACGTGGTTCAGCTCCTGGCTCTGGCCGTTCGCCACGATGGGCTGGACCGGCGACAAGGACATCGACGCGAAGAACCCGACGCTGAAGGCGTTCTACCCCACGACCGACCTCGTCACCGGGCCGGACATCATCTTCTTCTGGGTCGCCCGCATGATCATGGCCGGCTACGAGTGGATGGGCGATCTGCCGTTCCGGAACGTCTATTTCACCGGCATCATCCGCGACAAACAGGGCCGCAAGATGTCGA
>CAIJLV010000055.1 GCA_903821635.1 uncultured Verrucomicrobiota bacterium
CGCCGGATGACTTTCCGCGCCAACTGGGCCTGTTCGACGAAACCCGCCGCGCGATCAAAAAAACGTCCTTCAAGGCCGGGGAAGACATCGTGAAGTGCCGCGTGGTCACGGGAGATCATTTGTTTGTCGAACGCGTCAGTTACAACTTCCGCCGCCCGCAACGCGGCGAAACGATCGTGTTCCGTTCGGAACATCATCCCGGGATGACGTGGGACACCCACTACATCAAACGGCTCGTCGGCTTGGGCGGCGAAACGATTCGGATCGGCGACGATCGCCACACCTACCTCAATGGCCGGGCGCTGACGACCAACGACCATGGGTTTGAACGCGTGTTTGGGTTTGATCCGACTAAAAAACCGGAATCCGACCATTACTCGGGGCACGTCAACGGCACCGTCTGGCGCGAGACGACCGGTTACTCTGGACCCACGCCGAATTTTCCGAATGCCGCAGCAGAGGTAACCATCCGCCCGCATCACTACGTGTGTTTCGGCGACAACACGATGAACAGCGCCGACTCCCGCTACTGGGGGGAACCTGACTTTCCGCAGGAACGCGTCATCGGGCGGTCATGTTTTGTGTTCTGGCCCTTCACCCAACGCTTCGGCTGGGGCCAGAAGTAGCCCCCATCGCTGGCTGCCGCGCAATTTGTCGCCGGCAGTAAAACATCCGCGGGCGGGCGCGGTTTGGCGCGCCAGTCAGGGCTCAGGAGCAGTGCGGTCAGCGTGTGTGGCCCCGATCGCCGCGGCAGATTCAGCGGGAGTGGTCACCCCGCCACACCCGGTCGGCCACGTAGAGCGCGACCAACTCCGAACGGCGTTGCCGGCCGAGTTTGGCAAAGACTCGGCTCAGGTAGTTGCGCACCGTCTTGTCGGTCAGCCCGGTCAACTCCGCGACCTCCCGGTTGGAGTGGCCGCGGCCCACCAGCTCAAACACCTTACGTTCTTGGCCGGTCAACGCTTCCCAAGGGGTGGCCGTGGCGCGGGACCAGTCCGTTCCGTCAGCCGGCTTGGGCGGCGGCATCACTGCGCCCGCCTCGGCCACTTTGTGAATCGCTCCGACTAGGTCGCCCTCGGCGACGTCCTTGAGCAGGTAGCCGTCGGCCCCAGCCTTAAGCGCAGCCAGCAGCAACGTGTCGTCGGCAAACGACGTGAGCACCAGCACGCGGGCCTGCCGCGCAGACCGCTTTAACGCGGCAATGATATCCACGCCGGAACCGTCGGGCAGACGCAAGTCCAGCAGGATGACCTGAGGGTTGGTGGGGCCGGCCAAGGCTAACGCTTCGGCGCAAGTCGACGCTTCACCGACCACTCGCAGCCCCAGTTCGTCATTGATCAGATTACGCAGCCCCACGCGGACGACCGCATGGTCGTCCACGATGAGGATCTGGAGCGGACGGGTTGAAGTTTTCGTCATGTCGCCCCCCTCGTTTCGTCGATGGCAACGGGGGCAGTCGGCCGGTAGCCCGGACTTTCCCGTCCTCGGTTACGCATGGGTTCCTTTCGACCCCTCCGGGCGGGACGTCGAGGCTAGGGGCACCTCGACGATCAGGCTGGCACCCTGGCCGGAAGCTGACGCCCAGCGGTGGCTGCCGCCCAGTTCGGCGACCCGAATCGCGAGATTACGCAGGCCCCGGCCCAACTGAGCCGCCGCGGTGGGATCGAAGCCGCAGCCGTCGTCTGTGACCTCCAGCCGGAGGCTGGTCGGCTGGGCCTCCAAACGTAGCCGTATCCGCTTGGCTTGACTGTGCCGAAGGCTGTTGCTCAAGGCCTCGCGGGCAATGTTGAGCAGTTGGAGAGACTGCGCCGAGGTTAGTCCACGGTCGGAGTCTGGAGCGATTACCAGGTCCAATTCCATGCCCGAGGCCAGCCGCAAGTGCGCGACCACGCCTGCCAGGGACTCGCCCAGCGGCACGTCTTCGTGGGCGGTGGGATCGGTTTCGCGGATGACCGTCCGCAGTTCGCCGATCACCCGCTGAACGGCCAGCGTCGTGTCGGCGAGTTGTTCGGCCGCGTCGGTGGGCCGGCGTTCCAGCAACCGTTGCGCGCGTTGTAAGCCGAGGCCGACGCCATAAACCGATTGCAACGTGCCGTCATGCAGGTCGCGGCTGAGGCGTTCCTGCCGGGTCAGCGCTTGGCGGAGCTGTTCCGCGAGCGCCGCCTCACGCAGCCGGCCGCGCGTCTGCCACGCCACCGTCGAAGCCATGCCAAGACTGAGCAACGTGCCGATGCTCCAGACCAGCCAAGTCCGGTAACGCAGCGAGCCGGCCTCGAACAGCGGCGTGCTGTGAAAGCGAATGGTCCACTGGCGGCCATACCAGGACATGGGCTCGTCGCTGGTAAAGCGCGCGCTTGCCGGGGGCGGAGGGCTCGGATTCAACAACGTCTCTGCGCTGAGTTCGTTCGTGGATGAGGTGAAGAGCTGCACTTGAACCAGCCGGAGACGGTTGGCGGCATTGAATTCAGCCAGGAAGTCGTCACCGGGGATGAAGGCCGCCAAAACCCCCGTGGCTCGCCGGGTGCGCTCGGCCCGCCTGCGCCGATCCGCTTCCGGCCCGGACTCGTAGCGCGCTTGCCACATGATCGCGTTAGTGAACTCCAGGGGGCGGAGCGGCAGGACAAACCAGAAGCCCACCAAGTTGCTACCATCCTGCTGCTGAAGACGGGCAGGCCCGTCCGTCACCCAGCCAAAGGTGGCGCCCAAGGCGGGCTCGAAGGAGGGATGCTCAGGTGTTTCCGCCAGCAGGTCGTCCCCGAGTCCTGGCAAGCTCACCTTCGCCTTGGCCAGGCGTCGCCAGACCGGGGCCCACCGGTCCGCCTGCGGTCGGGAAGTGAGGATGGTTCCCGGATGTCCGCCCACCTGCGCCGCTGCGCGGCGTCCAAAGGCTTCGCGTTCGTCCCGGGAAATCATGGGCGCCACAACTAGGCAGCGGATGTTGGGGTAATTATCATTCAAACCCAGCGTCTGGCCCAGCCAGCCGCCCCAATCGTAAGAGGAGATTTCACCGCTCGTCCGGGCGCACACGTCCTGCAGCCGGTTCAGGGCCGA
>CAIJLV010000056.1 GCA_903821635.1 uncultured Verrucomicrobiota bacterium
GCCACAGCGGCGCCCTCATCCTCAACCCGACCGACGCGACGCTCTTCCAATACGGTCAGATCCGCGAACGTCGCGCCGCCTTCGAGCAACGCCTGCGCGACCTGCGCGAGCAACCCGCGGTCACCTTTGACGGCACGAAGCTGTGCTTGGCGGCCAACATCGACGACCCCACGGATGCAGCCGCGGTGAAGGAGTCGGGCGCCGAAGGCGTCGGCCTGTTTCGCACCGAGTTTCTCTTTCTCAAGGCCACCGAGTCCCACGACGAAGAACGGCAGTTTCAGGCTTATTCCAGCGCCGCAACCGCGCTCGCCCCAGCACCGGTAGTCATCCGCACCTTGGATCTCGGCGGCGACAAACTGCCCGGCCACGGCCTGCACCGCGAGGAGAACCCCTTTCTCGGCTGGCGGGCCATCCGAATCAGCCTGGAACAACCAGACAGCTTTAAACAACAATTGCGGGCGATCCTTCGCGCCAGCGCGCACGGGAACGTGAAGTTGATGTATCCGATGATTTCGTCCCTCGACGAATTACTCGCCGCCAATCAACTCCTCGACCAATGCCGCGCGGAACTCCGGGCCGAGGGCGTCGCCTTTGCCGAGGCCATGGAAGTCGGCATGATGATTGAGGTCCCCTCGGCGGCCTTGATTGCGCCGCTGCTCGCCCCGCACGTGGACTTTTTCAGCTTCGGCACCAATGACCTCACTCAATACACGCTCGCCGTGGATCGGATGAACGAGCGGGTCGCGCACCTGCATCAGGTCACCCATCCCGGAGTCTTGCGACTGATGCAGATGACCATTGAAGCGGCCCGCCAGCACGACTGTTGGGTCGGCGTCTGCGGCGAAGCGGCCGGCGATCCCGCGGTCATCCCTCTCTTCGTCGGGTTGGGCGTGCAAGAACTCAGCGCCACTCCCGCCGTGGTGCCCGCGGCGAAATATCTCCTGCGGCGCCTCAAGGTGGAGGAAGCCCGGGCCATGAGCGCCGAGGCCCTGCAACTGGGCACCGCGTCCGCCATCTATGCCCGCTCGCTGGCCTTGGCCAAACAGGTCGCTCCCGAACTGTTCCCCAGCTAACCCACCCGCTCGCGCGAGGGCCGGGCGTTCGATTTACGCCGGGACAGGAGCACCGACACTGGGCCATCCAACTGGCGCGCAATCCGGCGATGAGCACTGGTAAAGGCGAGGGCTTCTAACTCCGCCAAAGCGAGCCAGACCGCCCCAGTTTCCACGGCGAGCCGGTGACTTCCAGCCGCGGCCCGAAACACGTCGAGGGTGATACGGTAACGCGTGATGCTGTGTTTCACCGACTTCAGTCCCATGAACCCACTCGCGGGCAGGTTCAACCAACGGACAGCGGCGGCGAGCGGATCCAGCGGCGGAGCGGTCAGCTCTTCGTTGGGAAATTCCCAAAGGCCGGCGTTAACGACGTCGCTTGGCCGCTGACGCACGAGCACTTTGCCAGCGCGCTCCAGCACCGCGACGACGAAGCGACGTTCCGTCACCACGGCCCGGGCCTTGGACTGGGGAAAGGCCAACGCTTGGCCGGCTTGGTGAGCGCGGCATTGATCCGCCAGCGGGCAGACCAAACAAGCGGGACTCCGCGGAGTGCAGAGGGTCGCCCCCAGCTCCATGAGCGCTTGGTTCAGGGCGGAACAAGGCCCGGCTGATTCAGGAATCCGCGGGTAAGAGTTCGGCACCTGCGCGGCGGCCCCTACCAATTCTTCCGCCAGTTGCCAGAGCTTGGCATTGAGCAATTTGCCCTTCGGATCACCCGGCAGAGAATGGAGGCGAGTGAGCACGCGGATGACATTGCCGTCCAAGATCGGGGCGGGCTGGTTGAAGGCGATGCTGGCAATGGCACCCGCGGTGTAACGGCCGATGCCTGGCAGGGTGATGAGGTCGGCGGCGGAGGTCGGGAAGCGGCCGGCGAATTTTTCCAGCACTAGGCGGGCGGCCTGTTGAAGATTTCGGGCGCGCGAGTAGTAGCCCAATCCTTCCCAAAGCTTGAGCACCCGCGCCTCCGGCGCGGCGGCGAGCGCCGCCGCATCAGGCAGGTCGCGCAACCAGCGTTCCCAATACGGGATTACCGTCTTCACCTGTGTCTGCTGCAGCATGATTTCCGAAATCCAGATCGCATAGGGGTCCACCGTGTGGCGCCAGGGCAGGTCGCGCGCGTTGGCCGCAAACCACGGCAACAGGGCTGCCACCACGGCCCGCGGAGTGGGCAAAGGAGGGTCGTGGCTCAACAGCATGCCGGGAGGTTTCAAGCGCCCAGGGGCACGTTCCAAGGTCAAAATGCGCCCACACGCGGTCTGCTTAATTTGGGGCCCGCTTTTCAGCCAGAAAACCGGCGAATACTCTCAAGCAGTGGCTGCCTAATTGTTTCAAAACTGAAATTTCCGGGACGGGGTGACGCGCTCCCGACTCGCCTTTAGCGCGGACTGCGTCCATCTTCACCGCCCCGATGAGTTCACCCGTCGTTTCTCGTTCCGGCCGTTTTTCTGGCGGTCCCGCCGCTGAAGTCGCCGCCTTTTCCGAGTCCATCAGCTTTGACTGGCGCCTGTGGTCGCAGGACCTCCGCGGCTCCATCGCCCACGCCACCATGCTCCAGAAGATCGGGGTGCTCACGAAGTCCGAGTTGAAGTCCATTCGCACCGGTTTGCAGGAAATCGGCCGCGAAATCGCCGAAGGCAAGTTCCAGTGGAAGCTCGAACTCGAAGACGTCCACATGAACATCGAGGCGGAACTGACCAAACGCGTTCCCGCCGGGGCCAAACTGCATACGGGTCGCTCCCGCAACGATCAGGTGGCCGTGGATGTGCGCCTCTGGTTGCGCGACGAAATCGAGGCGCTCGACTTGGAACTACACGACTTGCAGCGGGCGCTCGTAGACCTGGGCAGCCGCCACGCCGAGGTGGTCATTCCCGGCTACACCCACCTGCAACGGGCCCAGCCGGTTTATTTTGCCCACCATTGCCTCGCCTACGTGGAAATGCTGGCCCGCGACATCGACCGCATGGAGGACTGCTGGACGCGCGTGAACGTCTGTCCCTTGGGCTCCGGGGCCATCGCTGGCAGCACCCTCCCGCTCGACCGGGAACTCGTGGCCACGCTGCTCGACTTTACCGATCCCCGCACCGGCAAACCGCGGGTGACCCAGAACTCGATGGACGGCGTGAGCGATCGCGACTTCATGATCGAATTCGCCGCCGCCGCCGCCTTGCTTGCCGTGCACCTGAGCCGCCTGAGCGAGGATCTCATCCTCTGGGTGAGCAGTGAATTCAGCTTCATCAAGATCGCCGACGCTTACACGACCGGTTCCTCCCTGATGCCCCAGAAGAAAAACCCTGATGTGGCTGAACTCACGCGCGGGAAAACCGGCCGCGTGGTGGGCAACCTGATGGCGCTCCTCACCCTACTTAAGGGCCTGCCGATGACTTACAACCGTGACCTGCAAGAGGATAAGGAACGCCTCTTTGATTCGGCCGACACGGTTCGCGGTTGCGTGCGATTGATGGCGGCGATGCTCGCCCATACGACGGTGAATGCCGAACCCTGTGCCCGCGCCGCCAGCGATCCGCTGCTGCTCGCCACCGACCTAGCGGACTACTTGGTGCGCCAAGGCATGCCCTTCCGGGAAGCCCATCACGTCGTCGGCTCGGTCGTCAGCTTGGCCGAAATGACCGGCAAACCGCTGGACCGGCTCACCCTGGAGGAATTCCAAAGCTGCTCGGACAAGTTTGGAGCCGATGTGACCTCCGTCTTCCAACTCGGCAAAGCCATGGCTCGCCGACAACTGACCGGGGCGCCCGGCACCAAGGAAGTTCGCCGACAATTGGCGCGCTGGCAGAAGCAGTTGGCGAAGTAGCTTGCCGGAGCCCAACCCCGGGCTCGCCCACCGGGCCAAAACTCGCCGCCGCCAACCCCACCTAGCAGCCAATATCCGGCTTGGCGCTCCCGCGGGGCCGTAAAACGGCGTTTTTCGCATGGCCGCCGCGACGAATCGCGCAACGGCCAAGCAGTCCGCTCGACTAGCTTGAAACGGAACCCCGAAATCTCCTTTCAGGGTTCGCCATCGAGCATTCGATCGCTGATCCGAGGGGAGAGCCTGTCGCTCAGTGGGCTGTCTTCTTTTTGCTGAAGACGTGCGTGGCGTGACCGAAAAAGACTTCTGCGGATTCCAGAATCGTTTCCGACAGGGTGGGATGCGGGTGGACGATCGCGGCCAAATCTTCAGCCGTAGCCTGCATCTCGACCAACACAGCGCCTTCGCCGATGAGCTCGCCTGCTCCGTGGCCAACTAAGCCGACGCCCAAGATCCGGTTCGTGCCCGGTTCGAGAATGAGTTTGGTCAACCCATCCACCCGATCATAGGTGAGGGCGCGACCAGAGGCACCCCAGGGGAACTTGGCAATCTCGACCGTGATATTCTTCGCCTTGGCTTCTTGCTCCGTGAGGCCGACCCAAGCGACTTCGGGGTCGGTGAAAACCACCGCTGGCATCGCATAGTCACGGTTCACCGCGCCGCCATCACCCGCCAGATTATCCACGGCGATGCGGGCTTCCTTGCTCGCCTTATGGGCGAGGAGGATTCCACCCGCAATGTCACCCACGGCAAAGATGTTGGGGTCGGCGGTTTGCATCCGCTCGTCCACCTTGATGAAGCCTCGTTCGTCGCGTTCGACTTTGGTGTTTTCGAGGCCGAGATCGCCCCCATTCGACGCCCGGCCGACGGAAACGAGCACGCGGTCATAGAGTTCTTCCAGTTTCTGCCCGTTGAACTCACTGACGACTTTGATCTGTTTCCCCGCAGTCTTCATCTCCAAGACCTTGGACTTGAGACGAACCTCCTTGAACGCCTTTTTAGCGTAAAGCGCGACCGGTCGGGCAAGATCAGGGACCGCACCGGCGAGAATGCTATCCATGGCCTCGATGACCGTTACCTTGGAGCCGAGCGTCGCGTAAACCGTGCCCAGTTCCATCCCGATGTAACCGCCACCGATGACAAGCAGGCTTTCGGGAATGTCAGCCACCTCCAACGCCTCGGTGGAGGTCATGATCAGGGGATTGCCGAGGTCAAAAGCGCGCGGCAAAGCCGGCTTGGAACCGACCGCCACGATGGCCTTATCAAAGCGGATGAACTGATTCCCAGCCTCATGCACCTCCACGCGCAGCGTGTTGGAGTCTTCAAAATGACCCCGACCGTGAATCACGGTCACGCCCCGCATTTTCGCAAGGCTGGCGATACCGCCGCCGAGCTTTTCCAAGATCGAGTTTTTCCAAGCCCGCATCTGGTCGAGATCGATCGTCGGTTCGCCAAAGCTAATGCCGCGTTTGGCCGATTCCTTGGCGGTGTGAATCGCGTGCGAAGCGTTGAGCAACGCCTTGGAAGGGATGCAGCCACGATTCATGCATACACCGCCGAGGCGCGGATCGCGTTCGACGAGGATGACCTTTTTCCCAAGGTCGGCAGCGTAGAACGCGGCGGCGTAGCCTCCAGGGCCGGCGCCGATGACAACGAGGTCCGTTTGAATGGGGTCCATGCTGGTCTGAATGGGTCTAGAAATCAGAGTGCAACCGCCTCAGTGGCAAATTCCTGCAACTCCTTCACCAAGTCCACGGTGAAGCGGGCCGCCGCCCCGCCGTCGATGACACGATGGTCATAACTGACCGTCAGGGGCATGAGTGGCCGGGCTTCGATCTTGCCTTCGGCGAGCACGACCGGCTTGAGGGAGGTCTTACCAATGCCCAAGATCGCAACTTCGGGCTTATTGATGATCGGGGTAAAATGACCACCACCGATGGCTCCCTGATTTGAGATGGTGAAGGTGCCGCCCTTCATGTCATCCGGTCCCAGCTTGCGGTCGCGGGCTTTCTCCGCGATGGCCGCCAACTCCTTGGCGATTTCGAGCAGGGATTTTTTATCCGCGTCCCGGAGCACCGGAACCAGCAAGCCGGCTTCGGTGTCCACCGCAATACCGACGTGGTAATAGTGTTTGAGCACGAGCGTTTCGGCGACCTCGTTGACGCTGGAGTTGAATTTGGGATGCCGTTTCAGGGCGTTGACGAGGGCCTTAATGATGAAGGGCGTGGGCGTGAGCTTTGCCCCGGCCTGCTCATAGGCCGCCTTGAACTGCTTCCGCAGGTTTTCGATGCGGCTCATGTCTGCCTCGTCAAACTGCGTGACGTGCGGCAGGGAGACCTTGTTCTCGACCATCCGCGCCGAGATGATTTTACGGAGGGCGCTGAGCGGCTCACTGGTCACCGGACCGTAGAGCGAGAAATCCGTCCCGACGTGCGCAAACACCAAGCCCTTCGGCTCTTCCGCATGCCGGCCGGCCCGGGCCACGCCCCGCTCCAAACGAGCCACGTAGCGGGCCAAATCAACCGTCACCACTCGGCCTCCGGGGCCCGTTCCAGAAATCCGGCTAAGCTTAAGCCCCAGCTCTCGAGCAACCTTGCGGACATAGGGCGAAGCGGCGGGTTCGGGACCTTCCGCACCGTCTTCAACTACCCATTCGTCGTCCTCCTCCACCACCGGCGCGGGCCGGCGCGGAGCCGACGCCACCGTCGTTTTGGGGGCAGCCACCGGCCCCGGTGCAGGCGCCGAGGCCCCGCCATCCAGGGTCAAAATGCTCGTGCCGACCGTGATTTTTTGGCCTTCACGCACATGAATGGCTGAAACTGTGCCCGCAGCGCTGGCCGCAATCGGGGCCACGGCCTTCTCCTGTTCCAACTCGATGATGGTCTGCCCCATTTCGATGAGGTCGCCCACTTTGACGAGAATACTCGCCACCACGCCGGACTCGGCGGTTTCTCCAATCTTCGGGAGTTTAACTTCCATAAAAATCTGAAGACCGACTCTGCCGTAGAGACGGGGTCTGGCAAAAGGAGTTTTCAAAAACTACAAAACCCGATTTTACCAGTTGCCGGACCGCCGCCGCATAAGACTCTCCCGGCGACAATGCTGTTGACCCTGCTTAATCAACGCTTACGCAACTTCCTCGACCAGTTAGGCGAACTCGCCCAATTAGTCGGAGAGGCGGGACGTTCGTTGCGCCACCAACGGCCCTCATGGCGGGACTTCATCGATCAACTCTACTTCGTCGGGGTGAAGTCCCAGAGCGTCGTCATCACCACCGGAGCGGCAACGGGAATGGTCCTGTGTGCCCAGACCTACTTTCAATTTCATAAGGTCAAGATGGATACCGCCACGGGCGCGGTGGTGAGCGTGGGCATGTCGAGTGAACTGGGACCGGTGCTGGCGGGCCTCATGCTGACTGCCCGGGTTGGTGCCGCGATGGCCGCAGAACTCGGCACGATGAAGGTGACCGAACAAATCGACGCCCTGCGGACCTTGGCCACCCACCCGGTGGATTACCTCGTGGTGCCCCGCTTGCTCGCCACCGTCGTCGCGGGTCCGCTACTGACGGCCGAGGCCATCATCGTGGGCATCGCCGCGAGCTACATGGTGGGCGTCAATCTGTTGGGCATCGAAGGCGCCTACTATTTGGCCTACATCAACCGTTACACGGAACCGCAGGATGTGTTGATCGGGTTGATCAAGGCCACGTGGTTTGGCGGGTTGATCGCCATGGTCAGTTGCCACAAGGGGCTGACCTGCCCGCAAGGCGCCGAAGGGGTGGGCCGGGCCACCACCGAAGCAGTCGTGGCCGCCAGCATCACCATTCTGATCAGCAATTTCTTCCTCACGCTGTTACTCACCCGTTTGTTCAACTGAGATGGACTGCTTACGCAACCACGACGAATGGCCCTCTCGGCGCCCGACACACGCTTCGTCAAAGAGCCCAACCGCATGATCGAAGTCCGCAATCTCTGGAAGTCATTTGGCTCACAACCCGTGCTGCGGGGAACGTCTCTGCGTATTGAGCGAGGCGAAGCGGTCGTCGTCATCGGTCGCAGCGGCGGCGGCAAGAGCGTGTTGCTGAAACACCTCATCGCCCTGCTCCAAGCCGACCAAGGCGAGGTTTTGATCGAAGGCCAAAACCTATGCCAGCTCAACGAACGCCAACTGCTTAGTGTCCGGCGGAAATTTGGCATGCTTTTTCAAACGGCGGCGTTATTTGATTCACTCACCGTCTACGAGAACGTCAGTTTCGTTCTGCGCCGCGAACGCAAACAAACCGAGGGTGAAATCCGACGCTTGGTCGCCGAAGCCCTCGAAATGGTTGAGTTACCCGGCATTGAAGAAAAGAAACCCGCGGAACTTTCGGGCGGCATGCGTAAACGTGTCGGCTTGGCCCGCGCCATCGTCTACCGGCCCGAAATCGTGCTTTATGACGAACCCACCACCGGGCTGGATCCGATCGCCGGCGCCCGCATTGACAGCTTGATCCGGCGGGTCTGGCAACAACTCCACGTCACCAGCGTGGCCGTGACCCACGATATGGCCAGCGCCAAGCGCATCAGTGATCGCATCCTGATGCTGCATGAAGGCGTTATTTACGCTGACGCCCGGACCCCGGAAATCCTCAATTCCACCGACCCGATCGTTTACAACTTCGTCCACGGCATCCCCACCCACAAACCTGCGGCGAACACCACCGCCGCCCCCTTCTCTCCTGATATCTGACCCTCCATGGCCTCCTCCAACTCCCGCAAAGTCGGCCTGTTTGTCGCCCTCGCCCTCACGGTCATGGCGACGCTCATCCTCAACTTCAGCAAAGGCCGCGGCCTGTTTACCCCGTCCTACAAGATTACAGTCGTCGCCGTCGGGGTCGGGGGCTTGAAGTCCGGTGCCGCGGTCAGCGTCTCGGGCGTGCCCATCGGGAGTGTGACCGCAATCGAACTCACGACCGACCGCCGCTCGGTGGCCATCACCTGCCGCATCCTCCGGCGCTACGAGATCTTCAGTGACGCCAAGTTCGACATCGAAACCTCGGGCTTTTTGGGCGACCAATATGTCTCGATCATCCCCGGAGCCAATACGGGGCAGATCCTGCGGGACGGCGATACTGTCACTGCGGAATCCCCCTTTAACCTGCAAGAAGCGGCCCGTTCGGCGATGAACCTCATGGCCAAACTCGATACCGCCGTGGAACGCATCAACGGTGCCATTGGCCGGGTGGACAAACTGCTGCTTTCGGAACAGACCCTAACCAACCTTTCAGCGACAGCCGTCAACATCCGCGAAGTTTCAGAACGCGCCAAAAGCACCGTCAACCGGGTGGACCAGTTGGTGGCCACCAACTCCGCGACCTTCACGCTCGCGTTGAGCAACGTGAATGCGGTCGCGGTCTCGCTCCACGGGGTCGCCACGAACCTCGACGCCACGGTGTTGCGGGCTGACCCCTCCCTTCAGGCCGCGTTGCGGGAAGCCGCCGCCGCCACGGCGGATCTGCGGTTGATGACCGGTGATCTCCGGGCCGGCCGAGGGTTGGTCGGCTCCCTGCTGCAGGACAACACCCTGCGCGACAATTTTTCCCTCACCGTGAGCAATCTATCGCAAGTGAGCAGCAACCTCGCGAAGCACGGATTGCTTTACAAACCGAAGACCATCCGACCGCTGACAAATTCCCTCCCCTACCCCGGCCGCAATCCGTTCCGTTAAACACCCCTCGCCCGGAAATTTTTCAGGGAACAGGGCTTGACGGTCCGATGCGCCAAGCCTAGACAGGCCACTCAAATTGAATACGCATTATGGCTGCTGAAAAAACCATCGAGCAACGGATTAAGGACATCATCGTCGAGCAGCTTGGGGTCAACGCCGACCAAGTGACACCCGAGGCCAAGTTTATCGAAGACCTTGGCGCAGATTCACTCGACACCGTCGAGCTCGTGATGGCTCTCGAGGAAGAATTCGGCGCCGAGATTCCGGACGAAGAAGCGGAAAAGCTTCAGAGCGTCGGAGACGTCATCAAATACATCGAGGAATCCCAGTCGAAGTAACGAGTTCCTCGAATCACTGACAGCAGGGGCAGCCGTGGGCTGCCCCTTTCTATTTTTGCAGCTTCCACTCCGTCAGGCGGGCCGGCGGCGAACTTGCAACGATTTCAAACCCGCCCCCACGCCTTGCTTGCTCGGTGCAGCGCTGGATTTTTCGGCCAGCTCCATGAACCGATCCTGACTGCGGAGCGCGGCCCGGCCCGGACGGCGCGCAGGGATCACATACTCGCCCGAGGACAACAATTCGCGGGCCTTCACATTGTCCGCCAACTGGACCGCCAACACTTCCGAGATAATCCGGTCCCGCAACCGGCCATCAAGCACTGGAAAGACCACTTCGATCCGGCGGAAAAGGTTCCGCGGCATCCAATCGGCACTCCCCACAAAGACTTCGGGCTGACAGGCATTGCCAAAGAACCAGACCCGCGAATGCTCAAGGAACCGGTCCACAATACTTCGCACCTGGATGTGCTCGCTCAAATCAGGCACCCCGGGCCGCAGACAGCAGATGCCCCGGATGATCAGGTCGATTTCTACGCCGGCTTGAGAGGCTTCGTAGAGCGCATCGATCAACTGCGTCTCCACCAACGCATTCATCTTGATCACAATTCGGCCCGGTAAACCGGCCCGGGCGTGGTCGGCTTCGCGGCGGATGAGACGAAGAATTTCCGAGTGCATCTGGAACGGCGCCACCAGCAGCCGGCGGGTGCCTTGAAATTGGCAGATGCCGGTGAGCAGATTAAAGAGATTGGTCGCATCTTCGCCAAACTCCGGCCGGCACGTCAGCAAGCTCAAGTCCGTGTAGAGCTTGGCCGTGCTGGGATTGTAATTACCGGTCCCCAGATGGACGTAGCGGCGAATGCCGTCGTCATCAGCGCGCACGACGAGTGCCATCTTGCAGTGAATCTTGTAACCGACGATGCCGTAGACGACGTGCACGCCGGCCTCTTCCAACGCCCGGGACCAGCGGATGTTGTTCGCTTCATCAAAGCGGGCCTTCAATTCGACCACGGCGGTGACCTGCTTGCCGTTTTTCACTGCGTTCATGAGCGCCCCGACGATGCGTTGATCGCCACCGGTGCGGTAGAGAGTCTGCTTGATCGCGAGCACCTTGGGATCGGCTGCCGCTTGTTCCAAAAACTCCACCACGCTGCCGAAGCTATCGTAGGGGTGATGCAGCAGGATATCCCGCTCCCGGATGACGGAAAAGAGCTCCGCCCCTCCGCGCTCGCGAAGCACGGGGGCCACCGGGCCGGTAAAACGACGATCATGCAGCTCCGGCGCGTGTTCGCCGTCGAGAATCGTCATCAACCGGGTCGGATTCACCGGTCCGTCGATCAAATAGAGATCCTCTTCGTCCAAGCCGATGTTGCCGAGAAGTTCGGTCCGCACCGACACCGGACAATCTGCCGCCACTTCGAGGCGCACAGCGGCCCCCTTGCGCCGCTTGTTGAGCTCGTGTTCGACTGCCCGCAGCAGGTTGGGCACTTCGTTTTCGTCGATATAAAGCTCGCTGTTACGAGTCACCCGGAAGCTCCAGAAACCTTCGATCAACATTCCCGGAAACAACTCCACTAGGTGATTTCCGATCAAATCGCCGAGGAAGACAAATTCGTGCTGGCCGGATTCGTTCCGGGGCAACCGGACCAATCGCGGAAGGGCGCGCGGCACCTGCACCACCGCCAGCCAGCGGCGCAATTCGCCCCGGAACGTGCCGTGCAACTGAATGATGAGATTCAGCGTCTTGTTCAGCAGTTCTGGGAACGGGTGCGACGGGTCGATGGCGAGCGGCGTGAGCACCGGATGCACCTGTTCGCGGTAGTAGGCGTCGAGCCACTGCCGGTCAGCCCCGACCAACTCCGCGGCGGGACAAAACCGGATCCCCTGGCGGGCCAACGCCGGCACCAGCTCCCGCCGCCAGCAGCGGTAGGCATCGTCTACCAGTCGTTTGGTGCGTTGCCGGATGCCCCGCAACGTCTGCTGCACGTTCAAGCCATCGGGCGTGCGCTCTGTGACCTCATCCTCGGCGGCCTGCTTCAATCCCGCGACGCGCACCTCAAAAAACTCGTCGAGGTTCGAGTTGGCGATGCAAAAGAATTTCACCCGCTCCAGCAACGGATTGCGAACGTCGAGCGCCTCGTCGAGCACTCGTTGGTTGAATTCGAGCCAGCTCAGCTCGCGATTGAAGTAGCGGACTCCAGCAACGGAGGGCGAACCGGCTTTGGACTTGGCTTGACGCATGGAAGCGCCGCTTAGGCTACCGGGGCCAAGCTCCCAAGCGAGTTACAAATGGCGGAAGCCCGGGCCAACCTCCCCCGCTGCCCCACCGCCAGAACCAAGGCCGGAAAAAACGTCCGACCTTGGTCCAAGCGCCGGGGCTGGGGAGGAATGGATCCGTCAGCGGGCGACCGGCGGGACCCGATACCATTCGCCTCGCAACCAGTCGGCCAGCAGGCCGATTTCCGAATCGGTCAGCACCCCGTCGGTCTGGAATCGGGGCATGCGGTCATTTTTCTTGCCGTAGAACCGTTCGTGGGTCGGATTGGCCACCACGCCAATCAGCCACTCGCGAGAGCCCCAGCCCGTGAGATCAACTGTGTTGGCGTCCGGATCAGGTTTGCGGAACTGGTGACAATCCGTGCAGCCAAATTCGTCGCGCGCCAACTCGCGGCCCTGGCCAATCATCGACCGATCCCGCACGTCGAGCGCCTGTTGCGCGAGCAATTCCGCCTCCGCGCTCACCGCGGCGATCACCTTCTCCAGCTCGGACTGCTTGGCCGGAAGTTTCTTGGCCAGCTTCTCCTTCACCCACCGCGCCATCTTGCCTTCTTTGAACTTGGTCTCGCCGTAATAGCGGGAAGAGCTGACTTGGGCCGGATCCAGCAAACCTGCCAGCCATTCGCGCGAGCCAAATCCCTTCAGATCCGGCGCTGAACCGGGATCAGTCACGCGCAGCTTCTGCCCCGTGGCCACAGTCGCAAAATTCGACCCGTTGAGGCGCTCCAAGTCGCCCGCCAGCAACCCATATTTTGCTTCAATAGTAGCCGCTGTTTCGCCGGCCTGGACTTCATGCTCCAGCGTGCGCACATGGCCGGTGCCATCGTGGCCGTCATATTGGTGGCAGCTCGAACAATGGCGGGCGAACAGCCGGGGACCGCGGGTGAGCGGATCGTGGCGCAACAAATCGACCGCGCCCGTGGCCGGAATCCCCGTCGGTGCCTGGGCCAGTTCTACCACCCGTTCCGCATCATGCTTCGCCTGCGCCAGCGCGAGACCAAACGCCGCGTCGCCGGCATCTTGTTGTTTCGCCTGCCAAGTCAGCAAACCGGCACCCGCCATGACGGCGCCCAAGAAGGCCAAGTTGAACCGGTGTCCCAACCGCCATTGGCCCAAGAAGGGCATCACCGCGAGCACCGCCATGGCGAGGCTGGGAATCACGATGGCACCCCACACTTCGGTGCCGCCGGGGAAGTATTTCAGGAACTGGAACAGGAACAGGAAATACCATTCCGGCCGTGCGGCAGAATACGGTTCGCTCGGATCGGCCGGGGCCGCGAGCTCTGCCCCGCCGAATTTCACCGTGAGAAACACCACCGCCGCCAGCACCGCCAACGACGCCACGGCATCCATCAGCACCTGATCCGGCCAGAACGCAGCGTCCACCTTGCGCAGGGGACGTTTCGGGGTGATGCCGTGCTTGCGGAACAAGGCGACATGCCCGGCCACCAACAAGACGATGGCCGCCGGCAAGACACCCGCGTGCAAGGCAAAGAAACGCGTCAGCGTATGATGCCCATAATCGGAACCGCCGATGATTAGCCGTTGAATCTGATCGCCGAACACCGGCGTGATCGCCGCGATGTTGGTCGCCACCTTGGTGGCCCAATAGCCTTTTTGATCCCAAGGCAGCAGGTAACCGGTGAGCGAAATCGCCAAGGTCAGCCCCAGGAGCGCGAGGCCAAACCAGAAATTGACCTCCCGCGGCGCCTTGTAAGCCCCGTCGATCACCACCTGCATCAGGTGCAAGACCAACAGCACGGTCATCATCTGCGCCGTAAAGTGGTGCAAACCGCGCAGGAACCAGCCGCCGGTCATCTCGTGCTGGATGTAATAAACCGACTCCCACGCCGTCTGCGCGCTCGGGCTGTAGGCCATCCAGAGAAAGAGGCCGGTGATGAACTGCACCACGAGGCAAAAGGTCAGCGCACTGCCCCACACGTAACGCCAGCGCGCCCCGCCGGGGATGTTTTCGTAAAGCGCCTCGTGGGTCAGTTTCTTGACGCCCGTGCGCGAATCCAGCCAATCAAAGAGGCGCTTCATACGACGGGCCGTTTCTCCCGGTGGCCGGCGGCAAAATTCTGGAAGCGAACCCAGATTTCGTTACCGCGCAGTTCCACTTCCAAGGTGTCCAGCGCCCGCGGACTGGGACTCTTCGGATCATTGATCGAACCGTCCTGCGCGAACGTGCTATTGTGGCAGGGACAGTAAAAATCCTTCGCCTCGTCGCGGTAATCCACGAAGCAGCCAGCGTGCGGGCACATACTGTGCATCGCCACGATCTCTCGGTCTTTGAGCCGGCGCAGGTAAATGGCCCCGACCGGCACCTGGGGCGACCGCGTCCACGCATCCACCCGGTCGGCGAGCACCGCGAACTTCCGCGGCACCGAGTCAGCCGGCAGCGCATCCAGCGTGCCCACTTTGACAAAACCCGCGGCCCCTCCCTGCCGTCGCAGCGGATCTAACCAGGCAAACAAGCCGGCGGCCGCCGGCACCAAGGTGATGATGCCGCCGATCAGGACCGCAGCGGCTTCTTTGAAAAACGAGCGACGCGGCGACGCGTCTTGGCAATCCGGCTTGCACATTTGCCGGGGAGAATTCGGCGAGACCGCCCTTCCGGTCAAACCCCACGTTGTCAACTTTGCAGCTTCACCACCGCGGTCAGCGCAGGAGTTCCACTTAGCTTCGGCTTCCGGCCACGCTGAGACCCGCGTCCCGAGACGCCTTGCAACAACGCCGCGCCCGGGCCCGCGACGGCGGCGAAATCAGCGGTTCGCCCACCCTTGCCAGCTGCTGGGAGGTTGTTTATAGGCCTCGCCCTGCATGAGAATCCTCCTGTCGTTACTTGCCGGGGCGACGCTCGCCGGCTTGCCCGGCACCGGCCAGACGTTGACGTCGTTCCGCACGCCCGATGTGTGGCAACGTTTTACAGCCAATTCCCTAGTCCAAGGTCCCAGCCGCTTCTTGGCGAATGACCACGGCGGCATGATGTTCTGGTTTCAGCAACTGGACCGCGCCAATGGTGAATTGACCGGCGCGCCCATTCTTTTGGGGGCGGATGGGGCGGTGGATCCCACCTTTCGCCCGGGTGCCTTCGCTTACGGGGTGGAAGCCGTAGCCCCGGCACCCGGCGGCAAATGGGTGGTAGCTTACACTGCCCCCGGCGCTTCAGTGGTGGCGCGCTTGCTGGCTGACGGCAGCGTCGATCCCTCGTTCCTCCCCAAGGGGTTTTCCCAAGGCATCCGATTCCTCACGCCACTGGCTGACGACAGCCTGCTGGTGGTGGTCTCCGGCAACTTGCAAAGCAACCCTCATCCCAGCGCGATCATCACCCCGACTCCCACGGTGGTGAAGCTGCTCTCCGACGGCCAGTTGGACCCTAATTTCAACCGCCCAGCCTTCGACAGTGCTTTCATCTTCACGCCTCCGCTGGTGGATGCCGCGGGCCGGTTTTTGCTCGGCGGCCGATTCATCACCGCCGGCCCCCGCAAATTGTCCGTCTTCGCGCGCTACCTGCCCAATGGCCTATTGGATACCAGCTTTGCCGGCAGCCTCTCGCTGCCCACGGAGCTCGGCGGCGTCGTGCGCGGCCTCGGCTTTCAGAGCGACGGCAAACTCGTGGTGGTGGGTGACCTGCGGCTGCCCGCCACGCTGCCGCCCGAAGTGCCGGGAATGCACCGCAATACGAATAGTTTTATGGCGCTGCGCTTTGATGCCAATGGCGTCCACGACCCGTCCTTCAAGCGGCTCCGCCGGGAAGAAATTCAGACCGCCGATTACCCCCGAATGCTGGTCGTCCAACCGGATGATCGCCTCGTCGTTTCCGCCGAGGGACTGCGCCGGTTCAAGGCCGATGGTAGCTTCGACCTAACGTTTAAGAATGCCTTTACAGCGCCAACTTTTTGGGTGGGCGCGCTAGGCGACGGCCGGCTCGTGCTCCCCGGCGGCCTGCCGGAACGCGGGGTCAGCGTCTTCGATGCGAACGGTGAACCCGACCTTTCGTTCGGCGTGCGAGGATTCGGTTCCTCCATCTACGAAACATCCTTTGTTCCGCTTCCAGATGGCCGCGTCCTGCTCGCCGGCCCCTTCAACCGCGTCGGGGCAGAGCCCGCTAATGGTTTGCTGTTGCTGGATACAAATGGGGTGCCGGTCCCAAGTCATCCGGGGATTGGCCTGCTCGCGCCAGCCGCGGCCATCGAGGCCGCGCAGACCTCACTCGCGATTTATCCTGCCGGCCCCGCCGGCGCCTATGTGACGGCGCAGTTGTGGCGGACGGACCTTCAGGAGGCTTTCTCCGGCGTGCGGCGGATCCGCACGGATGGCAGCGTGGATTTGGATTTCACCAGCCCGAGCACGCCACCTCGGCAGGTGCAGTCGGCGATGGATGGCAGCGTTTGGTTCGCCGGCTTGACCGCCCAATCGCTGGTGGCGGGCACCCCGGCGGTGTCGC
>CAIJLV010000057.1 GCA_903821635.1 uncultured Verrucomicrobiota bacterium
CGTTTTGCCCGATGCCCCGGTGCGGAAGAACTTCAGCACATGATGGTGTTGCGGGTTGCCTCGGAACTGGAGTCCGGCTTGGAAAATCTGTTTTGCGGGTAAGCCGGAAGCCGCTTTGGCGAGGGCGCGGGCATCCTCAATCGTGTGGGCGAGCGGGGCCTCCAGGTAGACATGTTTGCCCGCCTGCATCGCCGCGAGGGCGATCTCCTTGTGCTGGTGGGTGGGCGTGGCGATGACGACGGCCTGGACCGCCGGGTCGTCGAGCAACGCGCGGTAGTCCTCATGCACCTTGGCGTTGGGGGCGGCTTCGGCGGCCCGTCGGACGGACGACTTGTAGGTGTCGCACAGGGCGGTTACCGGACCGTTGGGCAATTTGCCCAATTGGCTGATCAGGTCGCGCCCGTGGGTGCCTAGGCCGATGATGCCGAATTTCACCGGCGGGCCGACGGGCTTTTCCTTATAGTTGGGATCAGCCTTGGGCGGCGGCAGGGTGCCGTCGGCCGGTTTGGAGGCTTCCTGGGCCGTGATGGGAATGCCGCCGAGCGCGGCAAAAAGTGAAGCAATGGAACCGGTTTTGACGAAGTCGCGGCGATTCAGATCGGACACGGGTGTGCTCATGGAAGTGGTGCTGATGTTACCGGGGAAGCCGACGCTGCCAAGCCGGCTTTGCTTCGAGGCAAAGCCAACCGCGTTGGGGGCCAAGGTCGATTGCAGCGAACTCGGCCGCCCGGCTCAGTCCCCGGTGGCGCTGCCCGGCACGCAATGCAGCAAGCCCGGCAGGAGGAGGCGTTCCCGGTTGAACTTCTCGTAGCTGACGATTTCAGCTTGGCCGCTGAATCCGGCGAGGATGCCCCCTTTCTTACCGTGGCGGCGGCCCAGCCCCTCGCCTTGGGACGGGTAGCTGCTGGCATCGTTGTAGCAGCTTTGGCCCGGAAAGAATTTGTAGTAATTCTCCTCGTCCGGCTCCCACATGAAATAGGCCGCCGGATTGAACGCGCTCAACTTATAGGCCCGCCCGCCCAAGGCCCCATAACCGTTGACCGCGCCATTCCACACGTAGCTGGAAAGTTTGTTGGGGCGGATCGCGTAATACTTGTTCTTCACCTTATTCGTGCTGTCCGTCGGGCAGTGGTAAACTTTGACGGCATTGAGGAAGGGCCAGATTTGGCCGCCGCCGTAAGATTTTTCCAGATTCGTGCTGTTGAGTGGCGGCGGCGCGCCATTCACCGGGGTGTAAAGCCAGCCAGGAAAGCTGTTGCCCCAGAGCGGATTCGGCATGAAGTCCTGATTGTCCGTGGCATACATGATCGAGCCCAAGCCTAGCTGCTTGTTGTTGTTGAGGCAGGCGGTGCGCACGGCCTGCGCCTTGGCGGAGGAAAGCGCCGGCAGCAGCATGCCCGCCAAGATGGCGATGATGGCGATGACCACGAGCAGCTCGATGAGGGTGAAGGCGTGCCGGGCAGAGGGTTTGAGGGGGAGGTCCATAAGTTGCCAACCTTGGGCGCAAAATTGCTAGGCAGGGTGCTAGTCAGCGTCAACCGGGCAAATAGGGGAGCGCCGCGGCCGGGGGCCGCACGGGGGCCAGGGTGAAGCGGAATTGCGCCGGATCGGAATGCGGCTTCGACCAAGACTGAGGGAACCGACTCCCGGGCGTCCCGCGCACCCGCTGCACAGTCTTCAACGGGTGCCGGAGTGGCTCCGCTCACCGCCTCGACCCGGCCGACCGCGTATCAGCGCCTCGCCTCACTCCGGGTGGGTGCACTTATCGGCCCTGGGCGCGGGCAGTTGCTCGGACTGAGGAGCTGCTGGCGGTGTGGCACGGATGGTTTTCGGCATCCGTGCGGGAAACGGGCCGGGCTTTAGCCCGATCCTTTTTCTGGAGCGGGGAGCGACCGTCAGTTCGCCAGAACCAAGCGAAACCCCAGGGAACTGCCGCTGCGGCGGGTTGGTTTGAATTCTCACTCAGGCCCCGGCGGGTCAGTTCAGCAAATCATCCAAAAATTCAGATGCCGGTTTGACGCTCGTGACGAGCAGATGATCGCGCGCGCGGGTGCAGGCGACGTAGAGCAGGTGGCGCTCGGTATCATAGACCTCTTGCAAATCAGCGTCGTCGCCGACGGTTTCGATGCGTTGCTGCAAGGGGATGATTTCGTCATCACAGGCCAGCGCGACCACCGCGCGGAATTCCAGTCCTTTGGCCAGGTGCATGGTGCTGATCGAGACGTGGCCGTTCAACGTCTCGACGTGCTCATCAAGCACCTTGAAGGGTAAGCCGGACGCTGCCACCGCCGCCTTTGCCCGGTTGAGTTGCGCCGGGGAGCGGACGAAGACCCCAATTTCATGCGGCCGGAGGCCGGCTTTCGACTGCTCCGCCAGCCACGATCCCACCGCTACTTCCTCCTCGGTTTCGTCCTTCAGCACGCGGATGACCGGTGGCGGTCCATTGAAGACCGACACGGTGTCGTTGCGGTTCTCGGCGTTGCCGTCCACGTCAGAGACTTCGGGGCCGAGCAGTCGGTCGGCTTGCAGGCGGATTTGGTGCGACGTGCGGTAGTTGATGCGCAGGTTGCGAGAGCGTCCGCGAATGTCCACGCCGAGGGATTTCCAGGAGAACGGTGGCTGTAATATGCGCTGGCCGAGGTCGCCCGCGAAGAAAAGGGCGTTCGGCTGGTCGGCACCCAGCGCGGCGAAGAAGCGCAGATGAGCGACGCTGATGTCCTGCGCCTCGTCCACGACGGCGAAGTCGAATGGCGGGTGTTTGCTCTTGGCCCAAGCGGAGGCCAAGGCGGTGAACAGGTCGGCGTGCGTCGTGAGCTTCTGCGCCTGCAAGCCGGCCCGCACCCGCTCGAAGATGGACCACAACACCGCTCGCTGCGCCTCGGGCAGCCGGGTCTTGCGCCCGAGCCGGGCGACGTCGCGATAGGATTCCCAGGATGCGAGCTGCCACGCATCCACCACCTGTTCCCATTCGGTGAGGAGAAAATGCCGGCTGAACTTGTGACCGCCCACGGTCTTTGCTGCGGCCTCGAGCAGTTCCTGCACAACTTCCCGGCGGGCGAGGTTCACCGGGCCGCAGTGCGATTTGTAGAGGCGCAACCCGACGGCGTTGAGGGAGTGAACGTCGATGCGCTCGGCCAAGCGCGGTTCGCTGCCGATCAGCCGCTTGAGCTTGGTGTGCAGGGCGTTCGCCAGCGTGTCGGAAAACGTCGTGAGCAACACCCGCGCTTCGGGATGGGTGCGGGCGAGCTGCACGGCGCGGTGCAAGGCCACGATGGTCTTACCGGTGCCCGCCGAACCGGAGATGCGCGCCGGGCCGGTGTAATCGCGCTCGACCCACTGCCGCTGTTCGGGATGCAGGAAGACGGTCCATTTCTCCCACGGGAAATCGAGGGCGCGTTGCAGCTCTTCGACGTTAGTCATCACGCGGAAACGGCGTTGCGCGTCGGGATGATCGAAGGGATTCGTGACCGACGTCGCCGGTTGGGCCACGCGCGGTTTGCCGCCGGTGGCAAGTTCCAGCAACGCTTCCGAGGCTTCAGCGGGCAGATGATCCGCCAGCAGCAGGAGACTGTCCTCCGTGGCCTGGCGCACATCGTTCAGCCATTCCGCCGGGACGCCGTAGCCGATCAGTTCGTCGTCGGACTTGTCGGCGAACAGTGGCGGCTTGGGTGCTTTGCGCGGCGCGGGCAGTTCCGCCGGCACATAGACTGGGACGAGCACCTCTTTCACCGTCTCACGGATTTCCACGAGTTGCGCGGCGCCGGTCTTCGGATGCGTCTCCAGCTTCCGCCGCTCGGCCCAGTCATAGGCCTTGTCGTGGTGATTGACGTAGCAGGGCAGGAGGCTGCCCGGTGTTTTGTGAACGATGAGCCGGAGGTCGCTGCTCACCCGCAGGGACCAGAAGTTTTTGTCTTTTGCTTGGTCGAGCTTGTGAAAGCTGTTGCCCGGGCTCGCCGGATTGAGCTGCAAGTCAAAGGCCGTGGTCTTCACGGCCTTCTGTTCATCGCCAGTCAGGCGCGCGAGACTGGCGGTGAAGGTATCGGCGATGCGGAAGTCCATGGGCACTGTTCGCTCTGGCAATCCCGTCGACTAGGCTTTCCAGTCGTTTCCGGGCATGATGCGGTGCATAAATTCGTCAAACAGAGGCACCGTAAAGGCCGTGTCTCCATGGCTCGGACTCCAGATCATGCCTTTGGCAATCAACTGGTTTCGGGTCGGTCCCAACGCAGTCACGTCGCGGCTCAATTGTTCGGCAATGTCGCCAGACCGGTGCGGCCCAGCACCGAGTTCGGCCATAGCTCGCAAATATCTTTTCTCCAGTGGGGTCAGCCGATCGAATCGGACTCGGAAGAAGCTTTCATCGAGGGCCGCAATGGCCGATGCCGAAGCCAGCTCGACGTCCTGAAGTGTGATGGGCGATTTCGATGCGGTGTCCCAAGCGTGCTTCCCCCATTCCTGAAGGAAGTAGGGATAGCCGTGCGTATTCTGGACGATGCGCGCCAATGCGTCTTCGCTCACTTCCACGCCCTCCGCCTCCGCCGGCTTGGCAATCGCCGTTCGGGCCGCTGCCGGCGGGAGTGGACCAATCTCCGGAAAATCGAAGAGGCGCTCCGCGTAGGACTTCGCCCGGCCCATCCGCCCTCTCAACTGCGGCAGGCCCGCGCCAACCAATACCACCGGCAATCGGCGCTGAGCCGCCCGATGCAGGGCCGTGATCAGCGCTGCCAGTTCGTCCTCTTCGACGTATTGCAGTTCATCGACGAACATGACCAAGGCCGTTCCAGCTTTCTGCGCGGCGGCGCCAGCGGCTTCGAGTAAAGCCTGCAAGTCGTGCTCCAGATCGCCGTTATCGGCTAGGCCGGGCTCCGGCTCAAAGTCGAAACCCACCTCGATGTCCTCATACTTCATCTTCAGTGCCTTGGCGAAACCCGCCAGTCCACGGAGGGCTCGCTGCGCCAGGTCCTTCGCCTTTTCATTCCGGGATAGCCGCAGCAATGCCTGCCGCAACTGCGGAGCCAAAATCGCCGGCAAAGACCGACTCTCGGGCGCCTCCACGCGCAGAGTGTGAATTCCCTGCGCCTCCGCATCTTCGCGCATCCGGTCGAGCAGCACGGTCTTGCCAACACCCCGCAGCCCCACCATCAAAATACTTTTCGTCGGGCGGCCAAGCCGCGTTCTTTCCAATGCGATCCGAACGGTCTCGCGCAATTCATCGCGGCCAGCCAGCTCCGGAGGGGGCGTGCCGGCGCCTGGAGCAAATGGGTTTCTTACAGGATCCATGCGCGAAAATTATGTATAAGTTATCAAACTTACAAGTTATTTGTAATTCGCATAACTTTAATCAAACTCACTAAATCAGCGTCCGGGCGGATGATCTCATACCTTGAAAACTTTCATCACCTCATCTCCCAGATGATTGATCACCTTCACCGCGATGCGCCCGCTCTTCGGTTTCTCAAACGCCCGTGACGTGTCGCTGTTCAGCGTCGCCCAGGCTGCAATCATGAGCCAAGGAAGCAGTTATTCTGATGCCATTCGAGAAACTGAGCTGCGGGTCGGTGAGAGCGATCAGAAGGCAGGACCTTGAGTTCGCGGCCGTGCAGCGCGTAATATTCGCGGCCGTTTGAAAATTCTTCCCGAATCCGACGACTCACCTCAACTCTGAGGTCGTTGGTCATCGTAATGTAACCTTTGTCAAACAGGGTGTGGAGATCCGAGCGCAGCAGAATTCCATTTGAGACATCGTGGGGACCGTCGTCCGCATAGGGCCGGATGTGGGCTGCCTCTAAGACTGGTAGCGTTCTCTCGCCCGTGATCGAACAACGTCTCGCATACTCATCCAAGACCAGCACTCGAAAACCGCCTTGGCCTAATCTTGGCTTCATGAATCGTGGCTCGCCGTAGCGGGCTGAATCTTCAGCGAGATAACCCGAATCGGCGAAGACCGTGGCGGATGGTGAGACCATTGCTGACTTCGCTTGCTCAAAAAGCCGGAGACCCTCTCCGGTCGTCGCATCATATGATTTTCCAGTAACAATGTTTGAAGCCCAGTCGCTAGGAGGATCGAAAAAAGAGTGCTCCTCCAAATAAAATGGCTGCGTCAATATCGTGCAGCCGATGGTTGGATTTTTTTCGAGATCGCCGCGGATGGAACTGATTTTTGCCCGAAAATCAGCCAGCGATGAAACCCCATTCGCTTCGGCAAATGTGGACCACGCTAAATCAAGCGGAAGCGTTGTGTGCCGAACAAGAAACGCTCCACCTACGATTTTGTTTTCCGGAAATCGGGTCTTAAAGAGAAATAATTCACCAGGTTGGATTGCCCCGAAATCGTTGGTGCTGCGCGGCCGCCAAAAATTCATTTCAATGGCTCTTCGTGCGCGGAGGAACCGGAACCAGTCCCGATCTGTGATGCCAACGTAGAGTTTCATGGATGTAACGCGCCAAGCAGATGACAGGCCGCGGACGTTGAGTCGGTCGTAGACAGGATGTGGATGCCGTCGCGCCAGGTGTCGCGGAAGGCTTTGACCTGCTCGGGCTCGCGGGTGATGTGGTCGGCCTTGCCGTCCTTCACGTCGCGGCTGGTGGTGGACCACTGGAAGTTGCTGTTGAACTTGATGCCGTAGGGCGGGTCGAAGTAGATGCACTGCAC
>CAIJLV010000058.1 GCA_903821635.1 uncultured Verrucomicrobiota bacterium
TGGTGCCGCCGGAGCCGACGTGTAGGCCGAGCCAACGTTTGCCGGCCAGTTGGTTCGTGATGGCATATTGCTCGGCCCATTTCCGTTCCGCGTCGTCGAGGCAGAGTTCGTAGCGGTGTTCGGCGAGTTGCCGGGTGCCGCCGGCGAGTTCGAGCAGGCGAAGGTTGTTCGTGTCCGCATGGACGGTGTAGTCCTGCGGCAGGCTGTCGGTCACGCAGCGCTGGTCGAGCCAGGTCCAGCGGTCGTAGCGGTGGCTGAAGCGGCGCCGCGCGCCGATGAGCCGGGCAATGAAGCGATATTCGGTGCGCGCCTGTGGGTGGACGTTGAACGAGGCGTCGTAGCGGCGACTGCGCAGGCCAAGGGCGAAGCGAAGCGAGGCCAGCTTAGAAGTCTTGAGGAAGTGATGCTGGTAGACCGTGTTGAGGTGCGGATTGCCGGCCAGCACCTGGCGGGCGCCGGGCCACATCACCAAAGCGTCGATCTCGGCAGCGGGAAAGTTGGCGCGCAGTTCGTGGAGAAACGGCGTCGCCATCAAGGTGTCGCCGATGCCCGCGAGGGCGATGACCAGAAGGCGTTTCAAGGAACTGAAAATAGCGGTCGGCGTGAACGGAATGAAGCGACAAGGTGGGCGTATCTTTCAAACTGCCGGGTGGCCAATGTTGGGCTTCCTGCTGGTCACAAATAACGCCCGGGGGTTGCCCGGGCGTTGGTTCGTAAGTGTCAGCCCTAGGACAAGATTCGGCGGCCTTCGTCGAGGAAGATGCCTTTGAACATCATGTCGAGCGCCTGCGGATTGCTGGCTTTGCCCAACGCCTCGGCCTCGGTGATCTTGCGAGATTTGACGAGGTCGTAGAGGGCTTGATTGAAGCTTTGCATGCCGTCGTCCCGACCGGTTTCGATCGCGGCGCTGATTTTTTCGAGCCGATTTTCTTCGAGCATCTTTCGGACGGTCGGCGTGTTGATCAAGATTTCGAGCGAAGGTGTCACCCCGCCGGCGGCCGAGGCGACCATCCGCTGACAGATGACGGCCTTGAGGGTGCCCGAAAGTTGGCGGCGGACCTGTTCGCGCTCCTCGGGTCGGAAGAAATCGAGGATTCGGCCGATGGATTGCGAGGCGTTTTGGGTGTGCAGTGTCGACAGGACGAGGTGACCGGTATCGGCGGCCTGCATGGCGGCGGTGAAGGAGACCGAGTCGCGCATTTCGCCGACCATGATGATGTCGGGGTCTTGCCGGAGCACATGCTTGAGGCCGTGCTGAAAGCTCTGGGTATCGAGGCCGATTTCGCGTTGTTCGATGACCGACTGGTTGTCTTCGAAGACGAATTCAATCGGGTCTTCGAGGGTGACGATGTGTTTTTTGAAGTTGGCGTTGATGTGCTCGAGCATGGCCGCGAGCGTCGTGGACTTGCCGGAGCCGGTGGTGCCTGCGACCAGCACGATGCCGCGGTGCGCCCCCGCGATGTCCTTAAGCACGGGCATCAGCCCGAGTTCCTCGAAGCTGGGCACGACGGTTTTTACGTAGCGCATGGCCAGCGCAAAACTGCCCTTTTGCTGGAAAACATTCGTGCGGAAGCGCCCAACGCCGGGTTCGTAGTAGCTGAAATCCACTTCCCGATCATCGTCGAGCTTCTTGCGGGCATGCGGTGGCACCATGTCCTTCAAGATCGCGTGCATCCACTCGTTCGTGGGGGTCGGAGCCTCAATGCTGATCAGTTGGCGGTGAATGCGGAAGACCACGGGGCAGCCCACCTTAATGTGAATATCAGAGGCGCCTCCGTCGACGGCGGCTTTGAGGATACCACGCAGCAGTTCCATTCCGGGAAAATCCATAGCGAGAATTGTGTCTTGCAGACGCTAGCAGTTGCGTTGCCGGGTGGAATGGATTTTTCCCGGATGGCAGCGTCAAGTCGGCGCGCTCTAAGGGGATTGGGGGTGAGGGCACCGCAGGCCCAAGGGCCGGAGTGGCCTGAATTCCGTTGGGGAATGTTAGCCGGGCGAAAAGTCGGTCCCGACGTAGTTGCTTGAAGTGGTGGAGCCAAGGAGATTCGAACTCCTGACCCTCTGCGTGCAAAGCAGATGCTCTACCAACTGAGCTATGGCCCCACTGAAGCGGCGAGGTAAATGCCAGACGCGCCGCCCGGTAGCAAACACTGTTTTATTCCAACTGCATGCTCCGCTCGCGGTGGGCTCCGATCTCCCTAGCTTCAAAAGCGGAGATAAATGGCTTTCAGATAGTTGGCTTCGGGAAAGGTTGCGGGATGGTCGGGAGCATGACCCGCCGTTTTGAGCTCCGTGAACCGTCGGCCGCTGCGTTGGGCCGTGGCTCGGATCGCTTGGAAAAACTCGGCAGCGCTCACATGGGCACTGCACGAGGCGGCCAAGAGCACCCCACCGGGCCGCACCCGCGGAATCCCAGTGGCGGCCAGTCGCCCGTAGGCTTGGATCGCGCCTTCGCGTTCAAACTCCCGCTTCGCCAGCGACGGCGGGTCGAGGATGAGCAGGTCGAAATCGCGGCGGGGAGCCTCCGCCAGCCAAGCAAAGCAATCCGCCTGGATTTGTTCGTGGCGCGTGGCGGCTACCATGGGCAGGCCTTGGTTCAGGGCAAAATTTCGCCGGGCGGCGGCGAGGGCATGCGGCGAGATGTCGAGGTCCGTCACGGACTTTGCGCCGCCTCGGGCGCCATACAGGCTGAACCCGCCCGAAAAACTGAAGGCATTCAAGAGGTCTGCCCCGCGGGCCAAGGTTTCGATGAAGCGCCGATTTTCTCGTTGATCCAGGAAGAAACCGGTTTTCTGACCGCGCACCACTTCGGCTTCGAACCGCAGGCCCGTTTCGAGAAATTCCACGGAGGGATGGAGGGCTTCGCCAAGCAGGTTTTGGCCATCGTGGAAGCCGGCTACTTCGGCCGCGACGGAGAGGTTCCGGCTGAGTCGGAGCACGATTCGCTGAGGGCAGGTGGCTTCCGCCAGCCAGCGGACCACGTCGGGTAGGCGTTGCAACCAAGCGGTGGCGTAAAGCTTCAGCACCAAGGTGTCCCCATAACGGTCCACAACTAGGCCCGGCCAGCCATCGCTTTCGCCGTTGATCAGTCGGAATCCGTCCGTGTCTGGACCCATGACGTTGTTCCGCCGTGCCAGCGTGGCGGCGAGCCGGGACTGCCACCACGTTGCGTCGAGTTTGACCGGTTTACCGACGTGCAAGACCCGCAGCCGCAATGGGGAGTCAGGATCAAAGAAGCCGAACGCTAGAAAACGGTCGTGCCGGTCAAAGATGACACCGATTTCACCCGTCGCCCCCACCCGATTGAGGTCGCGGATGGAATCCGAGTAAACCCAAGGGTGACCGTCCCGCAGGGCGTTTTCCGCCGCCGCGGTGACGCGGAGACGCAGAGTTGGTGATTTGGCCGGAGCGGCAGACACGGTGGGAGTTTGAGGCAAGATGGGGAGGGGACCAATGTCGAATCACGGGTTCCCAGCTCTGGCCGCGGTCCCGATCCGGATTAAAAGGGTCAGGTTTGGGGCGAGCCGCTGGGAGAAACTGGGGGTGGCCAGGGACGCAGACCGGGTTCAAAGCGCGACCTTGGGTGGGGCTGCAACGATAACGGGAGGTCTTAAATTGGGCTTTTGGGGTTCAATTGGGTTTCGTGAAATTGCTGAAAAAGGCCCAAAATCCCGCAAAAAACTGTTGTCAACACCTCTGGCCGGTTCCTACGGTCACCGGGTTGCGCCTTTCGGTGCAGGGGCAAAGCAATTTGTCCCGTGGTCATACACAAACACAGAGAACACATCATCACAGGAGTAACTGACATGAAGTTTAATCAGTGGACAGTGGCGCTGGCGACCGCGGGTGTCGTCAGTTTTGCCTCGGTGGCGAACGCCGGAGAATCCTCACCAGTCACCTCGTTGACTAGCGGTGTAGCCCTTAGTGGTCACGTCGATACCTCAGCGGTTTGGAATTTTGGCACCGGCACGACCGTGGCCAACCGGTTCGCCAACACGGCGACCGATCGACAAGACGGTTTCAACCTGAACGTCGTCAAGCTCAAGCTCGAGAAGGCTCTCGACGAAGGCACGTGGTCGGCCGGTTATAACTTCGAGACCATGTATGGTCCCGATGCCGCCGTCATGCCGGGCCGCATTGCGGATGGCGACCTCGCCATCAAGCAGGCCTACGTCGCCCTCCGGGCTCCGGTTGGCAATGGCTTGGATTTCAAGATCGGTCAGTTCGATCCCACCATCGGCTATGAAGTCACCGACTCTTACGCCAATCCGAACTTCAGCCGCAGCTTCGGTTTCAACAACTTGGAACCCTTCGGTCATCAGGGCGTCCTCGCGACCTATCAGTTCACCGAATCATTTGGGGCTACCGCTGGTGTCGCCAACGGCTTCGGCAGCACCACGGGCGTGACCGCAGGTCGTGGCACGGGCATCAATGCGAAGGACGCGACGGAGTCGATGAAGTCCTACATCGGCGGCCTCGTTTTCAAGGCGCCTGAAAGCTTCGGTTTCCTCGCGGGTTCCTCCCTCTACCTCGGGATCGTTGACCAAGGCATCACCGGCCGTGATGACTCCATCAACTACTATGTCGGTGCGAGCATCGCTACCCCGGTCGACGGTCTGACCGTGGGTGCCGCGTATGACTACGTGGAAAACTTCCTCGCCGACGGCCTCTACGGCTATGCTTGGGCGGGTTACGTTTCCTACCAAGTCAACGAGCAGGTCAAGCTCAGCTATCGCGCTGAACTCGCTGGTTCCAGCGGTGGCGTGCATTTGCCTGGTGGCTCGAACGACGAACAGGTGTTCGGTAACACTGTTACCTTGGATTACGCTCTCTGGAAGAACGTGATCAGCCGCCTCGAGTATCGTTTGGACAGCGCGGTGGGCGGTTCGGTTCTTCGTCCGTTTGACGGGCAGAAGAACGATCACAGCTTGATCGCGAACATCGTTTACCTGTTCTAAGCCAGCCTTAGTTCAGTTCACAACCCCCGTCCGGTTTCCGGACGGGGGTTTTCTTTTGCGGAAATCGGTTTGGCGTTCGGAAACCTACCCTTGGCAATTGTCCGGCGTTGGCCGCAGCCGGACGCTGGGAAAAGGGAGCTCTCCGATGGGTTCGGACCAAACAAAAACCCGCCGGAGGGCGGGTTTTTGTTTGACCGGCAGTAACAGGAAACTTGAGGTGGACTATTTCGTCCAGTCGAACGCGCCCTTTTTGAGCGCGTAGAGGTAACCAACGAACAGCACGCCGAGAAAGCTGACCATGCCGCCCAAGATCAGGGCTGCATTCTCCCGGAGCATCTCTTTGTAAATGACCGCCCATGGATACATGAAGACGACTTCGATATCGAAGAGCACGAAGAGCAGGGCCACGAGGTAGAACTTCACCGACAGGCGGGAATTTCCAGGGCCCTCGGGCAACATGCCACATTCGTAGGGAATATCCTTCGTTTTGGTGCGGCGCCCCAATTTCCCGGCGAGCACGGACAACACGAGCGTGCCCCCTGCGAAATTGACCGCCACTAGCAGGAGCACCAAAACCGGCAGATATTGTTGCAATTGTGAACCCATGGTCGGGCTCAGCCTAGGGAGGATGCGCCGCTTGGCAAGTGGTGGGTTGGCGGCGGTGGGTTGGCGATTTCTTCAAAAAGAAAGTTACCGGAGCGGAGGTGCCGGTTTGCGCGCTCGCCGCCGGGCGAGGTCAGCGGCATTTTTACGGCATGGCGAATACGACTGTCCTGCTCGGTTTGGAATGTGGAGGCACCCGCACGGTGGCGTTGGCAGCGGATGGGGACTTGAATCTTTTGACCCGGATCGCCGCCGGGCCGGCCAATCTGCGACTGGTGACCGATGCTCAGTTGGTGGCCCATTTTCAGGCGTTGGCGCCGCAACTGCCGGCGCCCAGTGCGATCGGCTTAGGCATGGCCGGCGTGCGTGACCGGCGGGATTGCGTCCGGGTCGAGGGCCTGCTCGCCCAAGTCTGGCCCGGCGTCCCGCACCGCGTGGATCACGATCTAGCATCCGCGCTGGCGGCTGCGGAGATGACTTCGGCGAAAGCGCCGCCAACTGCCCGGGTGATCGTGCTGAGCGGCACCGGTTCGTGCTGTTACGGCCGCAATCGCGCCGGCCTGACGGCCAAGGTGGGTGGCTGGGGCCATCAGCTCGGGGACCGGGGGAGTGCCTACGATTTGGCCCAGACCGCGTTGCGGCTGATGGCGCGGCGCTTAGATCACACGGAGAAGTTGGGAGACTTCGGTCAGCGGGTGTTGCGCGTTTTGTTGCTGAATGAGCCGAACGACCTCATCGGTTGGTTTCAAACGGCATCCAAAGGCGAAGTCGCCGCCTTGGCGCCGGAGGTGTTTGCCGCGGCGGAGCGGAAGGACCCGATCGCGGTTGAGGCGGTGCGGTTCACGGAGGCGGAGTTGGTTGCCGACGCGGCGCACTGCGCGGCGCGACTGTCTTCGAAGCGTTCGGTCGTCCAGTTTGCCTTTGCCGGCAGTGTGCTATTGAAACAACCCCAACTCGCCCAACGGGTTGGCCGGGAATTACAGCGCTTGTGGCCGCGCGCGAGTTTCGGCCCGCTGGAACGAGAGTCCGTGTGGGGCGCCGTGGCGATGGCTCGAAGCGTGTTGCAAACGGACGGCGAAGTGAAATCCGCGGCGTCCGCTCTGGCACTCGCCCAGCGCGTGGAGCGGGCTATTCCGGAGGCGACCGCCGTATCGCCGACGGAGCTGCGGAATCCCCGTTCCACCGGCCTTGACCGGCTTTCCCTCGGAGCGGCCATCGACCTCATGTTGGACGAAGAGGCGCAACTCCCCGCCATCCTTCGGGCGCACCGGGCAGAATTGGAAAAACTCATCCGCCTCACCGCACGGGCGCTGAAAGCCGGTGGGCGGTTGTTCTACGTCGGGGCTGGTTCGAGCGGTCGTTTGGGGGTTCTGGATGCGAGCGAATGCCCGCCCACGTTTCGGACTTCGCCCGAGCTGGTGCAAGGGATCATGGCTGGCGGGGTCAAAGCGCTGCACTCGGCAGTGGAAGGTGCGGAAGATGATTACGACGCCGGCGGGCGGGCGACGGCAGCGCGGCAGGTGGGACCGAAGGATGTCGTGGTCGGCTTGGCCGCCAGCGGGCGCACGCCGTTTGTCTGGGGTGCGTTGGCCGAGGCCAAACGGCAGGGGGCGAAAACGGCGATCGTGTGCTGCAATCCGTTTCTGAAGTTCATTCACCTGCCCAAACCCGACGTCGTCTTGGCCCTCAATTTGGGGCCGGAAGTCCTGACCGGTTCGACCCGCTTGAAGGCTGGCACGGCGACCAAACTGATCCTGAATCTGCTGACTACCTTAACGATGGTCCGGTTGGGTAAGGTGGTAGGAAATCTGATGGTGGACCTCAATCCGTCGAACGTGAAGCTGCGTGACCGAGCCTGTCGGATCGTGATGGAGTTAACCGGGCGCGACTACCCGACGGCGCAGGCGGCACTGGAGCAGGCCGGTTGGATCGTGAAGGCAGCGGTAAGCGTCTTGGGGCGCCACAAATGAGTCCGGACGATTACGCGCTGGGCCGACTCGCGGCTTTCCAACCCTCACCGGCCGGGCTTTCCTAAGTGCGTAACTGCATGGACGACTCCGATCGACCCTCTTCTGAGACCGCTGACTCTGCTCCCGAGCAGGATCAAAACGGCCCCCGCCGGGATGAGAATTCTCCCCGCCGCTCGCGCGAGCGGCGGCGACGGAAGGTGCCGCCCGCCTCAATCAAGCGGAACTACCTGCTGCACATCCTGTTCTATGATCGGGCGTTCCGGTGGCTGGCGGTGGTGGGTATTCTCCTATTCGGCAGCCTAGGGGTGCTTTGGCCGCGCATTTTTGTCACGTCGCCCGAGGGAGTTTTCCCCGTGATCCGAATCAGCGGACTCGACTTGATGAAGGCGCGGTCGCTCAAACAGACCGCCCAAGCCGCGGAAGCCGCCGGGAAACTGGATGAAGCCATTCAAGCTTGGGTGGCCGCGCTGGCGAGCAATCAGGCTGACTTGGAATTGAACCGGGGGCTTTTGAAGACGTTGGCTGGGGCGGCTAAACCGGATATCACTTGGCTGCGCCTGATGGCGAACACCTCCGACTGGTTGCTGGTGCTTTCAGGCACCAACCAAGCGGACTTGGAACTTACCGCGCGGGCCAATGCGAGCTACGGGCAGTGGGATTGGATTATTCACCATTTGGGCGGCACGAATTCGCTCCGCACAGAAATTACAACGCCAGCGCTGTTGGCGGCGTTATTCGAAAAAGGCCTAGTGCAGCGGTTCGCTGCCGAATGGGCGGCGTATCGGAGTCAAGGAGGTGCCTTATTGCCGTCAACCCCGCTTTACGTCGCGGCCTGGACTGCGGGCTGGGGTCCGAGTGCGGAATATTTGGAGGAGCTTGCGACCTTGGAAAACGCGACCAAGAAACCGGAATTGCAGGATCTCGCCTACCGGCTGTTGCTGCAGGTCGATTACCAGCGGATCGACGTGGCCGCCTACGAACAGCATTTTGAGCGCTTGCGCCAAGCGGGGGGCGACCGGGTGCGGCATCATGTGAGGTTGTGGAACTTACTGCAATTGACCGGTCAGCGCGCCCGGGCCGTGGAGCTGGCGCAAGGCTTCGGAGATGTTCCGGCCAGTGTGGATGAGGCGGAGGCGTATCTAAACACCCTCGCCGCGCTGAAACAGAATCGAATACTGCTCGATTTTGCCAAAGAACGGCTCCCCAAGTTCACGGCTGCCCCTTCGATTTGGGTGCGCGCCGCAGCGGCACTCATGCAGGTGGGCGAATGGGATGAATTGCGTGGTTTGGCTGTGGATATGCGCCAACACGACCGACTGAACGCCGTCTTGGGGAATCTCAGTTGGTTCTTTGATGGCGTGGGTGAGCATTCCCTGGGGCGGAAAGCCCGGGCGGAGGATGGGTTCAGCCGGTTCCTTGAGAAATTACCGGCCGACCCGCAGCTCAATTTTTGGGCGGCGGTCACGTTGACCAAGCTGGGTTACGCCGATTTTGCCACTCGGTTGCTGCGCACGCTGGAAACCGCAGCGGGGAAGTCGGCGGAATTTTGGCGGCAAATGCAGCAGGCCGCTTATGAAGCGCGCGAGGTGGACACCTTAATCGAGGCGAGTCGCCGCCTTTACTTGATGCAGGCGAATGACCCCGTGGTGGCCAACAATTACGCCGCTTCGCTGTTGTTGCGGGGCGACCGCGGCTCGGAGGCGGTGAAAGTCACCTTGGAAGTTTTGGACCGGCTGCCCGACTCAGCGCCCGCCCGCCTTAACCGGGCGTTGGCGCTCCTCCAAGTGGGGCGAGTTGACGAAGTTCTGCCGCTGCTAGAATCGCTCCGCGGCGTCTCGCTGGAACCCGCGACCCTAGCGGTGCTGCACTTCACCAGCTTCCGACTGCACGAAGTCAAGGGCGAGTCGCGTCAGGCGCTTGAAGCCGCCGGTAAGATTGAGCAGCGCCTGCTGTTCCCGGCGCAGGTCGAGCAGTTGAACGCCTCGCTGGTCAAACTGAAACCTGCCCAGTAAGCCGGGACAAAGACGGCCCAACGAGTAGCTAGGGACGAGGGGCGAAACTTCGGTGCGGCGGGCCCGGGCCAAAAAATTCTGGCCCGTTACCCGGTGACTCCGCACATTGGCCGGACCGTTTCCGGCCATTGCGCCGGGCTGGGTTCATGAAAGCTAAGATCATCATCACGCCGAAAAAGGCTGTCCTCGATCCACAGGGCAAGACCGTCCAAAACGCACTCGAACACATGGGCTACGCCGGAGTGGCGGGGGTGCATGTTGGCAAATACATCGAGATCGACTTGGCTCCGGGCACCGATCGCGAGGCGGCCTACGAGGCGCTGAATGGGGCGGCCCACCGTTTCCTCAGCAATCCGGTGATCGAGGATTACAAGTTGGAGATCGTTGACTAAGCCGTCGCATGCACTTCGCCGTTCTTCAGTTTCCCGCCTCAAATTGTGACCAAGACTGCGTTCACGCCGTCCGCGTGCTGGGGCACACCGCGGAATTTGTCTGGCACAAGGACACCTCGCTAGGGGTGGCCGACGCGGTGATCGTGCCTGGCGGCTTCAGCTACGGTGACTACCTTCGCTGTGGCGCGGTGGCGCGGTTCAGTCCGGTCATGCAGGCCGTAAAGCAGTTTGCGGATCAAGGCGGACTCGTGCTGGGCATCTGCAATGGTTTCCAGATCCTGTGCGAAGCGAACTTGTTGCCGGGAGCGCTAATTCGCAATCGCGACCTACAGTTCCATTGCGAGCAGGTCTTCCTTAAAACCCGCAATTTTGCGACGCCCTTCACGAGCCTGATTCCGCCGGCCCGCCCTCTTAAAATGCCGATCGCACATGGCGAAGGTTGCTACTTTGCGGATCCCGAGACGCTGGCAAAACTGCAAGCTGGGCAGCAAATTCTTTGGGAGTATTGCGATGTGACTGGAGCCACGACCGAGGCGGCGAACCCCAACGGCTCGGTGCTCAACATTGCGGGTGTCGCCAACGAGCGATTCAACGTCGCGGGCCTCATGCCCCACCCCGATCGCGCAAGTGAAGCACTGCTGGGGAGCGAGGATGGACGATTTGTTTTTGAGAGCATGGTCGCCACTTTGGTGGAGCAGCGGCGTCAGCAAGCGGCTTAGCCTGCCTCGTTCGGGGAATCTCCCGCCTCTGAGGGTGTCGGATGGGCGGAGATGCTGTTGAATTGGTCGTTCGTGTTGGCCACTCCTCTCACTCCTGCTGAGGTCACCCTAGCAGGGAGCGCGGTTTACCCCCTCGATTTCCCCCGGGGGTAGGAGGTTTGGGTTAGGTGTGGCCTTTGTTCTGCAAAGGTTGCGGTGCTTTCTCGCCGCGGCCCGCCCCTCAAAAAACAGCTCGGTGCGCCCCCTTACGAAACCCTAGGTTGCGCGCTAGCTTCCCTCGGCGCTCACGCCCCCCACGGGTTTCACCCACCGGCGGGTTTATTTAAAGGCCTTGGCGCCTGTCCATGACGGGAAAATGGAGGCCGCAGACGACGGTTTGGCTACGGGCAACCGGTTCCTACGACCGTGGCTTTGTCTCGGAGAGGAAATTCGCTCCGGCCCCGAAAAACCGAACTGGAGCAACCGCTGGCCGCGGCCGAGAAGCGGGGTAGGAATCGGCTTAAACCCATGCGGAAGAGCTGGTTTTCAGCGGCAAAAATGTCCCTCAAACAGGTGCCTAGGATAACGCGTTGGAAATGGAGCCATGCATCTAAAAGGTGGGGCTCGAACTGGCCTTTAATTGCTCAAACCGTAACCGGTTCTTTCGCAAAACTTTAAAATTTATTTACTGAAACCGTGGTCGCTGCGCGCGACTCCGCGGTTGGTGCCGCAATAAATTTAAAGTGGTGGAGCCTAGGGGGTTCGAACCCCTGACCTTCTCATTGCGAACGAGACGCTCTACCAACTGAGCTAAGGCCCCTCAAAAAAGACGGGGAAACAATTGTCAGACGCTCGCTCGGAGCGCAAGGGCTAGCTTTTGTGGAATCACGAACCGGGCGGAGCAAGCGAGTTGACTCACGGCTAAAGGGGAAGCATTGCATATTTGACCGACCGGGCCACGCCGATAGGCTGGCCGCCTGCGGAAATTGATTCTCTGACTATGGCAAAGCTTACCGTTCGTGACTTGGAGGTGTCCGGCAAACGCGTGTTCATGCGCGTCGATTACAACGTGCCGATGGAAGAAAAGGATGGCCGCATGGTCATCAACGACTCCACCCGCATCAAAGAAACCCTGCCTACGCTCAAGTTTTTGACCGACCAAGGCGCTCGGCTCATTTTGGCGGCCCACCTCGGTCGCCCTGACGGCAAGTGCGAGCCTTCGTTGAGCCTCCGCCCAGTGGCGGAAAAACTCGGCGAACTGTTCGGTAAGTCGGTGAAATTCGTGGATGAATGCGTCGGCGAGAAAGCGGAGGCCGCTGCCAACGGGCTCAAGGATGGCGAAATTCTACTCTTGGAGAACGTCCGCTTTCACGCTGAAGAAGAGGAAAATGAGGCCGTGTTTGCGGCCAAGCTGGCTCGGTTGGCCGACTTGTATGTGAACGACGCGTTTGGCGCAGCTCACCGGGCCCACGCCTCGACCTGTGGCGTTGCCCGCATCATTTCGGCGTGGGGTGGACGTTGCGCTGCCGGACTGTTGATGGAGCGGGAGCTCAAGTTCTTGGGCGACGAGTTGGATAATCCCGCCCGCCCGTTCGCCGTCATCCTCGGCGGCGCGAAAGTGTCCGATAAGATCAAGGTGATTGATCGCCTGCTGGAGAAAGCGGACGTCGTGCTGATCGGCGGCGCGATGGCTTACACCTTCAAACTGGCCCACGGGCACAAGACCGGAAAATCGCTTGTGGAGCCTGAGCACCTCCAGACCGCGCTGGATGCCGAGGTCAAAGCCAAGGCCCGCGGTGTGAAGTTCCTCCTGCCCTCGGACAACATCATTGCGGAACTGCAAGACACCGGGAAGTTGAACAAAAAGGGCAAGCCGGTTTGGGCACCCATCAATCCCCGGGTCAACACTGCGGCGGACATTCCGGCCGATTGCGAAGGGTTCGACATCGGACCGGCCACCGCTGCGACCTACGCCTTGGTGCTGGCTAACTCCAAGACCATCCTGTGGAATGGGCCCATGGGGATGTTTGAAGACCCCCGGTTTGCCGAAGGCACGGTCGCGGTGGCGAAAGCGGTGGCGGAAGCTACCGCTCAAGGAGCCAAGTCGATCATTGGTGGTGGCGATTCCGTGAAGGCGATCAATAAGGCGAATTTGGGTAACCAAGTCACCTTTATGAGCACTGGCGGCGGCGCTAGCTTGGAGTTTCTCGAAGGAACTCCGTTGCCAGGTGTGACCTGCCTCGACGAAAAGTGATTTGAGCGCTGGTTTTGAGCGGCCAACCCACAGGGTGGCCGCTTTTTTTATTCTCGTTTTCCCACCCCAACGGCAGTTCTCGGGCGCTGCAGAGGGGAATGTGGTGGTTGGGGGAAAACGCGATTGCCTTGTGCCCCGATTCGCAATACATGCGGTGCCTTACTGTGAGGTTTCCCAAATCCATTGTTTCCCTGGGTCTCGCGTTGGGCGTGCTCGCGGTTGGAAGTTCCGCCCGGGCGCAGGATTTCCGGGTGCAGCAGGCTCGTCTGCTGGGGGATGGCCGCTTGGAGGTCATCTTTCCGCTCGAGGTGGGTTCGTATAACCGCCTGCTGATGGGTAATTCGCTCGGCAGCGTGACGGTGCCGGTTGAAATTTCCAAAGCGGGTAAAATGACCACCCGTCAGCCGGTTGCGGGCAATTTGGCCTTCTTTCGGGTGCAGCGCGTATTGAATAGCCAAAGCTTCGATACGGATGCAGACGGCATTTTTGACCCCTACGAATTGGATTGGGTCGGTTTGCTGGATCCCCTGAATTCGTTGGATGCGACCACCGACCCTGACGGTAACGGGAAAACATTCCTGCAGGAGTATCAAGAAAGCCTCGGGATTAAGCCCGCCCCAGCCTTTATCGCCGAACTTTCACCCCAAGCCGGAGAAGATGGCGTGTCGGTGACCCGGGAGACGGTGGTGTATTTTTCAGGGCCACTCGCTTCGGGGGCCGCGTTGTCGCTGGACAAATTCTGGGCAGAGTTCGGCGGCCGAAGGATACTTTCTCGCGTGGAACTCGCCTCGGATCGGCGGAAAGCGACGCTCTTTTACCTCGAAAATCTCCCGGCGAATGCCCGGGTCGCGGTGCGGTTTGTCGGGGACGGGGTCAAAGATGCCAACGGGCAAGATTTAGACGCCGACGGAGACGGCAAGGCGGGTGGCACCAAGATCTTCACCTTCGATACGTTGGGCACGACGCCGGTGGGGCGCACGGCGGTGATTGGGCAAGTCTTTGCGTCAGAATTGGTGCCCGGCTTGGGAAATCTGGAGGCCGCAGTGAATCAGCCGCTGGCGGGCGTGATCATTACCGTCGATGGAGCTGAGGAAACGCTGCGAACAACCACCGATAATCAGGGTTTTTTCAAATTGCAGCCAGTGCCGGCGGGCCGTTTTTTTGTGCATGTCGATGGCCGGCCCGCGGTAGGGAGTGCTTGGCCCGGCGGAGCCTATTATCCGTTCGTGGGCAAAGCGTGGGAAGCGTTGGCGGGCATCGAAACCAATCTAGCCGGCGGCACGGGAGAAATCTTTTTACCGTTGGTGTCCGCGGGCGCGTTGCAGGTTGTTAAAGCGAACGAAGAAACTGTAATTACGTTTACGCCTGAGATTCTCGCCGCCAATCCAGCCTTGGCGGGAGTCACGGTCTCAGTGCCAGCCAACGCGTTGCTCAACGAACAGGGAGTTCGCGGCGGTAAAGTGGGAATTGCTCCAGTTTCGCCGGATCGTTTGCCCGAGCCTCTGCCTCCCGGTTTAGACCTGCCGCTGGTCATTACGATCCAGACCGATGGACCGCAAAACTTCGACCAACCCGTGCCGGTGCGGTTTCCGAATCTTCCCGACCCTAAAACCGGACTAAAACTGCCTGCGGGCGCCAAGAGTGCGCTCTGGAGTTTTAATCACGACACGGGCGAATGGGAAATCTCTGGGCCGATGACGGTGACCGCCGATGGCAATTTCGTGGAATCGGATCCTGGTTTTGGGGTGCTGCAGCCTGGGTGGCACGGCACCCGACCCGATACCGATAATCGCTGCGACAATATCCGCCGTCCCCGTCCGCGGCCGCGCCCCGGTTCTGGACCCGATCCCGGTCCCGATCCTGGTCCCAACCCGGGAACTGACCTCGGTTCCAGTTCGGGTGACCTTGGTGACGGCGATCTCGGAACTCCCGACCCCGATGAAGGTTTTGGTGAGTCGGATCCGAATCCAGAGCCAGAACCTGGCCCGGGACCTGGGCCGAATCCAGATCCGGAGCCAGCGCCGGGAGAGCCCGGTTCCGGCGCGACCGGAGGCGGTGTTCCGGTGCCCTTCATCCCTTGCGACAAGGGGCATGTGGATTGCGGCTGCGATGAGGTGGGTGAGTATGTGCCGCCGGCCTCAATCGTGGCGCCCATCGTGAATTTGGTGCCCGGAAATCCCTTGGCCGGTCGTTCCCCCAATGGGCGCTATGAGCTTACGGTTGGATCAGCCAACTTGGTCGTGCGCCGAATGAGCAATGGGCAGATTGTTTTTAACCAAGCGGTGCCTAATGGCGGCTGGGGGTTCGCCCCGGGTGGCGATGCGTTTGTTATTCATTCCTTGGTCGCCGGCCAACATCAGGTCGCCCTTTTTCATTTGGGTAGCCTGACCCCCAATGTGCCGGTTTGGACCTCGATCCTGACCCCGACTTCGTCGGTGTTGGGTTTCAGTCCGCACGGATATTACTTTGTCTACGTCGCGCTCGTGGGGGGCTCTCAAGTTGAAATGACGGTCGTCAACACCGCCGTCACGTCCGGAGATCGTCCGTATTCTACCAGTTTTGCGGTGGCCACGCCCCCGGGCGGTGGAACGGTGGAGGTAGCGGGTTGGGGTTTCAGCCCGGACTGCTACGACCGCACTTTTCTTTTCGCCCGAAATCTGCCCGGGGCGGCTGCCAGCGAGTTGAATCTGGTCAATCTCCCGAGGGGCGAGCGATCCCCCGTGTTTACCCAGACTTTACCTTTGGGAAATGGCCATTGGGAATTCAGCCCCTGCGGTGATGTATTGGGGTTGGCCTTCCGCGGACTCGGAGTCGACCAGACCGCAGTCTCGCTGATCAAAACAGCCGATGGAGGCTTGCTGTCTGGATCAGCCCTCAACCTGACGACTTCGCCCGCGTTCGTGAATTTTCAATCCACCCAGACCGAGCACCAAGCGGTCGTGGGGGTAGCGACCACGGACTTGGCGGAAAACACGGCCGACCGGTCTTGCACTTCGCCCGCCCGGGCTGGATTGCCCCGGCGGACGGCGATTTCCGCCCCGGCGGGGCCCCCCCCCGCACCTTCTACCGGGCTGCACTATTTCTCGATCTACGATTGGGACACCGGTGAACACTCTCAACGAGGCAAAGCGGGCAGCACTGGCGTGGGGCACGTCCGCCTGATTCTCCCGCCCAATCGGCTCGTGCGAAACTACATCTTGAGAGCGGACACGTTGGAGCTTGGTTGGTGCGATTTCACCACCCTAGATGCTGGCAGTCGCCTGATGATGCCGCCGGTTTATCTCGGTGCCGATGCGAGCCCCGATGCGGACGGCGACGGATTGTCTGATCTTGCGGAAGCGATTTTGGGCACGGATCCAGCCAAAGCGGATACGGACGGGGACGGCCTCCAAGACGCCTCGGAAGTGCGCTCCGGTGGGGATCCGGTCAGTGGTTTGCAGGTCGCGACGGGTATAATCGCGGGCAGCGATACGCCTGGAACAGCCTACGATGTGGCCGCTTTGAATGAACTGGCCGTGGTGGCCGACGGAACGGCTGGGGTAACGGTTTTCAGCATCAGCAATGGGCAGACCCCGCAGCGAATTATCCAACTCGACACGCCGGGGGAGGCGCGAGCTGTGGCTACAAGTCGGAGTTACGCGGCGGTGGCCGATGGCTCCGCTGGTTTGGCTGTAATTGATATTCGCGATCCGCTCACCGCCCGCATCTTGCATCAGGTCAACCTTGGCGGGGCCGCCCGTTCGGTGACGGTGGTAGGGAATCTTGCGCTCGTCGGCTTGCTCAACAACCTGATCATAGTGGTCGATCTCCCGAGCGGAACGGTGCTCAGTCGGTATCCAGTCCCCGCCGCTGTGGACGATCTCGGTATCAGTGGCGATTTCGTTTATGCAGTGAGCGGTAGCCAGCTCCGCAGCTATCGCTTTGAAGATGGGGAACTCAATTTCCTCGATTCCGTGACCCTGAATTTTTTTGCCGAAGGCCTGACGGGAAGACGTCGTCTTTTCGTCGGTGGCGGCAAAGCTTTGATCTCGGCCTATCCCGGCTTTGACAGCATTGACATTAGTGAACCCGCCAATCTCCGGGTCCTCGGGGTCGCCAAAGATCGGGGGCCCAATTCGTTTAAACAGATCATCGCCAACGGCTCCGGGTTGGGCGTGGCGGCGGTCGGGGTGAACCCACGCATCGACGGCAGTCACGATGTGAGCCTGTTTGACCTGCGTGATCCAGCCGTCACGGATCAACTGATTGGAACTTTTGAGACCCCGGGCCTGACTTACGCCGTGTCACTTTACAATGGTTTGGCGTTCTTAGCGGATGGCGAGGCTGGGCTACAGGTCATCAATTATTTGGCCTACGACAACAAGGGTATTGCCCCCACCGTTTCGCTGGAACCAGCGATCACACTCAGTGGGCCGACGACGGGCCAAGCGGAGGAAGGAAAACTAATCCGGCTGACAGCCATCGCGGGTGATGACGTGCAGTTGAAGAATGTGGAATTTTATCTGGATGGCGAACGGGTCGTGACCGACGGCAGTTTTCCCTATGAGCAACGGGTGGTGACACCCTTACTAGCGCCAGAAAAGACCCGCTTTACGCTGCGAGCCCGGGCGACTGACACCGGCGGTAATTCGACATGGTCGAGCGAATATCTGGTCAGTTTGGTGCCCGATGCGACGCCGCCGAGAGTGACCCGAACAGTCCCTGGCGCCGGTGATATCTTGGGCTCGGCCACGCTGATCGGTGCGTTGTTCAGCGAACCATTGAACCCCTCGACAGTTACCCAAGAAGCGTTCTTCCTGAGAGCTGCCGGTCCGAATCAGATCATTGGAGATGCGGATGACACTGCGGTCAGTGAAGTCACGCTGGAGTATCGCAGCAGTCTGAACGGCATTTTTCTACAGTTTGGCGGTGCATTGACTTCGGGTCTTTACTACGCAACCGCCAAGGCGCCGATCGCAGACTTGGCGGGCAACTCAATTTTTCAAGGCAAAGTCTGGCAATTCTGGGTCCTTGGTCAGCAGGACTCGGACAATGATGGCATTCCCGACGTGATCGAGACAGAGCTCGGCTATGATCTGAACAAGGCGGATTCGAATGACAACGGGGTCTTGGATGGCGACGAAGACATCGACGGAGATCGCCTCCGGAATCGCTGGGAGCTGCTCTATGGTTACGATCCCCGTAAACGAGATTCGGACGATAACCAAACCACCGACGATTTTGAGGATCCGGATTTCGACGGTTTGGACAATCGCGGGGAGCAATTGGCGGGGGCAAATCCGAAGCATTCCGACACCGACGGTGATGGGTGGGATGATAACGGTGAAATTCTCCAAGGACTTGATCCGCTTGAAGGTAATAGTCGTTTGCCCCTCACGGTGGCTTCACCGCCGGTCAGTGTCCTGAACGCGGCGTTTGTGGTGCCGCCTAAAGACCTCGTGGCGACCGTCAGTTCGCAGCCAGCCAGTTATCTGAATGCGGCCCTACCGGTGTTGCCGGCCAACTTGGCAGTGGCGGTGGTTTCAGCACCGGTCAGCTACTTGAATGCGAATTTGGCTGCCCTACCAACGATGACTCCGGTGACGGTCAGTTCGGACTTGGTCAGCTACTTGAACGCGGCCGCACTCCCGCCCCCGGCCGACAATTTTATCGTGTCACCGATTGTCGCCTACGAGCACCAGTCGGTTGTTTCTGCCAGCAAGCTTTCCAATTCCCGGTAATCTTTATGAAGACGTCTTGTTTCAATCGGTTTCAACGCCGCCTAACTGGTCTGGTTGCGCCCCTGCTCGGAATGATGGCCGCGCAGGCGATCGATCCTGACTTGCCCTATAGCAGTGCCTCGACCGGCGCTGACGGGCCGCTCATTTTTCGGCAGATCATACCGGGTGGACGGGCCTATGTGGACATGGCCTTTAGCCCGACCAGCGGTAAGGTGATTGTTTTCGGTGGGTATCTCAACGGAGTAGTGGGGGGCACTTGGGAGTGGGATGGGGTAAATTGGAGCCAGCTCAACCCGGCCAACAGCCCTTCACCGAGATATGGTCATCGGATGGTGTATGATGCTGAGCGCGACGAGATCGTGCTCTTCGGTGGTTATCGCAATGGCACGCTGAATGACACATGGGTCTGGAAAGACGGCAACTGGACCGAAAAGACTCCAACTGCCAGCCCTTCCCCGCGTTATGACCATTCGATGGTTTACGACGCTCATGCCGACCGTAAGAAGGTCATTGTGTTTGGTGGCAACAGCGCCAACGACGAGACGTGGTCATGGGACGGAACCAATTGGTCCCTACTGCCCACAGTGACCAAACCGCCCAATTATGCGAACAGTGGCATCACTTACGATGCCGGGCGCGGTGAAGCGGTCATGTTCAATGCAGCCGATCAGACGTGGGTGTGGAATGGGGTCAACTGGACGCAAAAAATCCCCATCCAATCCCCTGGTGGACGCGGTTCCGCCCGGTTGGCTTTCGATCCTGTAAGGGCGCAGGTTGTCCTGTTTGGCGGCGATAATCGCAACGACACGTGGTCTTGGAACGGGACCAATTGGACAGCAAAAGCGACCTCGCCAGTCCCCATTCGGAGTCAATTTGCCATGGCTTGGGACGGGGTTCGCCAGCGAATTGTGGTTTACGGTGGATTCACTCCCTCAGAAAACCCCTCCTCCGACACCTACCTTTGGAGTGGCACGAATTGGACTTTCTTCAGCGGCCGGACCCAGACGTTTGACATGAGCAGTCGGGAAAATGGCATTTGGAACTTCACCACCATTACCATTCCCGAAGACGTGACGGTCGCTTTCAAAAAGAACGCGGGAAATACGCCGGTCCGATGGTTGGCATCCGGAGACGTCGTGGTGAACGGCACCCTCAATGTCAGCGGTTCGCGGGGTGACGCCTCGTTGCTCTTGGGGCAAGTCGCGCCAGGTGGACCCGGTGGCTTTCCGGGCGGCCGGGGTGCGCTTCGGAGAGATCAATCTGGAACTTATGTCGGCAGTCCTGGGCAGGGCCCAGGTGGCGGATTGCCCGGCACCTCTCAGCAGACAAGTCCACAAAATTTGCGGGACGGCCGGCCAGGCAATTACAGCGATGGCACGCTGCCAGGCAGCTACGGCAATGTCTTCCTTCAACCGCTTGTAGGCGGTTCTGGTGGCGGCGGCGGCGCCTCGTCGGACGATTCCAACGCGGGCCATGGTGGCGGCGGTGGTGGGGCAATCTTCATCGCCTCATCCCGCGATATCAGCGTGAACGGATCCATCCTTGCGAACGGCGGTGACGTTGACTGGGGCGGTGCCAGTTACGGTGGTCGCGGTTCCGGCGGTGCCATTCTATTGCGCGCTGATCGAATCTCTGGTGGCGGTCGGCTCGATGCTTACAGTGGTAGTGCTAGCTTTCCAAATGGTCGGATTCGGTTGGAAGCTTACTACCGGCAGATGGCTGGCCAGACCCGGCCCGTCAGTGTGAACAGTGCCCCAATCGCCAACACCGACTTCAACACCTTGGGCGTGCTTACTGTCACGCAGGTGGCGGGTCAAAACGTTGCTCAACCTGCAACCGGCAACACGCTCACTCCGGACGTAGTTTTCACCGCGGCTGGCACGATCAGCGTCACTGTCCAAGCCAGCGGTATCCCGGATGGCACGCCAGTCAAATTGCGAATCGCTACCAGCGAGAGCGTGATCGAAGCGGGACCAGTCAACCTCACGAGCAACACAGCTGTTTTTAGTGGCGTCAACGTTCCGGCTGGAATCGGCACCATTCAAGCCTTCGCTGAATTTCAGGTCTCCAACTGAAGTTGCAAACCACCTTGAGCCAACGACGGGCGGCCTAGGTGCCGCCCGTTTTGCTGAATACAGTCGTAAAAACCCCTTTGACGGTTTCCCCGCCCCAGATAACGTCGTCCCTCCGTAAAAACGGAAGCCCATGGATAAAGAGCGCAAGCTAATCATCGCCGGCAATTGGAAATGCAACAAGACCGTTGCCGAGGCCCTCGATCTCGTTACCGGTCTTAAACGCGAACTCGCCGCGGTCAAGGAGGTAGACATCGTTGTCTGCCCGCCCTTCACCGCCTTGGAAAGCGTATCGCGGGAAATTCTCGATTCCAACCTGCGGCTCGGCGCGCAGAATTTCGGTGAAAATGGGTATGGAGCGTTCACCGGCGAGATTGCCGCAGGAATGCTCAAGGAGTTTTCGGTTGGTTACGTCATCCTCGGCCACAGCGAGCGCCGGCAATACCAGAAAGAAACCGATGCTCTGGTTGCTAAGAAAGCGGCAGCCGCCCATGCGGCTAACCTCGTCCCCATCGTTTGCTTCGGGGAAACCCTCTTGGAGCGAGAGGCCGGTATCACCAATCAAATCGTAGAGACCCAAGTCCGCGGATCTTTGGCCGGACTCAGTCCCGAACAGGTCGAGCGCACGGTGCTTGCCTACGAGCCCGTTTGGGCGATTGGCACTGGCAGGACGGCGACCAGTGCGCAGGCCCAAGAAGTTCACGCCTATGTCCGGGGCGTCGTGGTGGCGTTGCATGGGGAAGCGGTGGCCAAGCGGGTCCGCATCCAATACGGCGGCAGTGTGAAGGCGAACAACGCCCGAGAATTGCTCGGTCAGCCCGACATTGATGGCGCTCTTGTCGGCGGCGCCGCGCTCGAAGTCCGATCTTTCGCAGATATTATCAAGAATTCGATTTAACCGCTCCTGTCCATGCAACTGGTCATCAATCTCCTTAGTTTTTTCTTAGTCCTCATCTGCGTTTTTCTCGGACTGCTGATCCTTGTGCAGTTGCCCAAAAAAGAGGCTGGGATGGGCACTGCCTTCGGTGCTGATACGGCTGTGGCCATGTTTGGGGCTGGCTCAGGCAATGCTCTGACTCAGTTGACCAAGTATGTTGGCGGGGCTTTTTTGATGCTGTGCCTCGTAGTTGCGGCCTTGAATGGTCGAGTTGATCGCAATCGCACCAAGGCGCTGCGGGAGCAAGTGAATCAAGTGGTGACACCTGCTGCTCCGGTCGCAAACCCCACGATGAATCTCATCACTTCGCCCGCTGCGGCCACGAATTCCGTGACGCCTGCAAAGTGATTCGCAAAGCTCCGGCCGACATGCCGGAACCAATCAACGCTCCCAGCGCTTGCGCGGGAGCGTTTTTGTTTTCCTCAACTGGGGCGGTGGCGGTCGCGGAATTGCCACTTCGACGAAATTCGTTTGCGCTGCTCATTACGCGTCGGTTTGCCGGCCGTGGATTGCTTCTAAGTGTGCTGCTGGCCTGCGCTTGTCGGCCACTGCCACCGGCCGACCTAACGGTCATCAATGGCGCTGATCCTGGCTCGATCGACCCGTTGTTGGTGAGTGGCATTGAAGAGCTTCGGGCTGTGTTACCGCTTTTTGAAGGGCTGGCGCGACCGGATCCGGTGACCGGTCAAGCCATCCCCGCGCTGGCTGAGAATTGGCATGTCTCAGCGGACGGACTCACCTACACCTTTCAACTGCGCACCAATGCGGTGTGGTCAACGGGCGAACCCATTCGGGCGGATGACGTTTTGTATTCGTGGCGTCGCGTGCTGGAGCCGACCAATTCGTGTCAATATGCCGCGCTGCTCTTCCCGGTTCGTGGGGCAGAGGACTTTCTGTTGGGCCGCACGAAGGATTTTGCCTCGGTCGCAGTGCGGGCGCACCGGGAGCGCACGGTGGAAGTCACCCTAGCGAACCCGTGCCCGTGGTTTCTGGACTTGTGTGCGTTCCAAACCCTCGCGGTGGTGCCGCAGAGCGCCATCGAGCGCCATGGCGACGCTTGGACGATGCGGCACCCGCCTTTCAGCGGACCTTACGAGTTGGTCTTTTGGCGTCTGAATGATCGCATCCGGCTTCAGCGCAACGAGCGGCACTGGGACGCGGCAAATACCCATAGCCGCGTGGTGGACCTGCTCTCCGTCGCGTTGCCGACCACGGCACTAAACCTTTACCTGAGTGGGCGGGCTGACGTGATTTGGGACAAACCGCTCGTGCCGGCGGAGTTGCTGCCTGAACTTGAGGCGCGGCCGGATTACCACACGTTTCCGATGCTCGGGAGCTACTTTGTTCGGCTGAACGTGACTCGCCCCGCGTTAGCTGATCCGCGGGTGCGGCGGGCGTTTGCCCTCACCGTGGACAAGGCTCGGCTCGTGCGTCGGCACGCGCCTGCGTGTGAGCCGGCGGATCATTTGGTGCCGCCCGCCTCGGCCAACTATTTTCGCGGTGAAGGTCAGCGGCGTGATCCGGAGCTTGCTCGGCAGTTGCTGGCTCAGGCTGGCTTTCCGGGGGGTAAGGGTTTTCCTAAGCTGAGTTACTTGTGCGACAGCTCGGGTGGTGGCGGCGCCCGGTTGCACGAGCGGGTGGCCGTGGAATTACAAGAAACATGGCGCCAAGAGCTTGGCGTAGAAATTGAAATCCGGCAGATGGAAAAGCAGGTCTACTTACTCGCTCAACGGCAGCTTGATTACGACTTCAGCCGTAGCAGTTGGATCGGTGATTACAATGACCCGAACACGTTCCTTGACCTCTTCACCAGCGCCAATGGCAACAACCGAACCGGTTGGAAGAACGCTGAGTTCGACCGTTTGATGGCCGCCTCGCAGCAGGTAACGGATGGGCCGCAACGCCGGGAGCTGCTCCAGCGAGCGGAGAAGTTACTGGTGTGGGACGAGGTGCCGGTTATCCCTCTCTGGTTTGAGGCTGGTTTTACTCTATATGATGCAAAAAAGTGGGCTGGAATCCACGGCAACTTGCTAGATGTGCATCCGTTGAACTCGATTAAGCGCGTAAACTGAGGCGGCACCCCATGATTCATACCGGCCAAATTGTAAGCTTACTGACACTAAGTGTGGCGTGGCCCGCAAAACAGCATCCGAAACCATTGAAGCGTGATGCCGTTCTTTAAACGAATAGTGTTGCTGGGGCCGCTGTTACTGGTGATCAGCCTGCTGTCGTTCGTCCTGTTGCGGGTCGCGCCGGGTGGTCCATTTGACCGTGAACGGGCACCGGCCTCGGAGGAGATTGAGCGGCAATTGCGGGCGCGCTATCACTTGGATGAACCGATTGCACAGCAATACCTGCGCTGGCTGGGTGACGCGATGCGGGGCGACCTCGGTCGGTCGTTGAAGTATCGGAACCACTCCGTCGCGGAGATTATTCGCGCCGGCTTGCCGATGTCGCTGACGTTGGGGTTGGTGGCGTTTGGATTTGCACTGGGTTGCGGTGTGCCATTGGGCTTCTACGGCGCGGTGCGGCGTGGTGCTTGGAGCGATTGGGGTGGCAGCTTGCTGGCGCTGGTGTTCATTTGCGTGCCAAGTTTTGTCGTCGGACCGCTGTTGATCTTGGTGTTCGGGCTCAAGCTGGGCTGGTTTCCCGTCGCGCTTTGGGGTGCGCCCCTGCAAGCGGTGCTGCCCATGGTCGCGTTGGGGCTTTACTTCGGTGGTCGCGTCGCACGGTTGACGCGCGAAGGCATGACCCAAGTGTTGCAAAGTGAGTTCATCCGCACCGCGCGAGCGAAGGGGCTTGGGGAATTCGCGGTGCTCACCCGGCATGCCTTGCGACTGGCCATTATGCCGGTGGTTTCCTACAGCGGGCCGATGCTGGCGGATTTGCTGACGGGTTCGTTTGTAGTCGAAAATCTGTTCCAGATTCCCGGGGTTGGGGTGTTCATGGTGAATTCGTCGCTGAGTCGAGATTATCCGATGGTCGTCGCGTTGGTGATGCTCTATGCCGTGCTCCTAGTCGTGCTCAACCTGCTCGTGGATATAGCCTACAGTGTGCTGGATCCTCGGGTGAAGTATGGGTAATCGGGTTACTTTGGGATGAAAAAAGTGAATGTGTTTGTAGATGTTGAACAGAAGCTATTGGGCGCGGCGAAACGCCTGAGACTGGGTTCGGTCGAAGCTCTAGTGCGATTGCGGGGTCGAGATTGCCACCGATTTCTGGGGTCTAGTGATGGTGTCGACTATGCACAAGCCGGGACTAAAAAATTCCAAATCATTGAGCGGTTCGACGGATTTGCGTCTGAACCTGCCATGAGGATTGATAGCCTACCAGGAACGGTCCTGAGGCTGTTTGGTTTCGATGCCTGGCAGCAGGAGTCTTTGACCGTGTTGGTAGGCGAAGTCCGATCCAATCATATTATTGGCGAAGGTGCTCGGTAGAGACTTTGGACGCATGGCGCACGAATCTCCCCTTCAAAGCCTATCGCCTAACGAGCGTGTCTGGCTCCGCGTCGGTCGAAATCCGCCGGCGGTTGTCGCCGCAGTGTTCTTGTTGCTGGTGGTGATCCTCGCGCTGCTGGTGCCGGCCCTCAGTCCGCACGGGGTGGAACAGGGGGCGGAGGTTCAGTTTTCCACGCCCAGTGCAACGCATTGGTTTGGCACGGACGTGCATGGTCGAGACGTGTTTACCCGGACCTTCGCGGGTGCGCGAATTTCGCTGGTGGTCGGGACGGTGGGAACGTTGGTGAGCCTCGTCATCGGAGTTTGCTGGGGCATGGTGGCTGGCTATTTGGGCGGGTGGGTGGACTCGCTCATGATGCGGTTTGTGGATATCGTCTACTCGTTGCCCAGCCTAGTGTTTGTAATCGTGTTGATCACGACGCTGGAAGGGTATGTAAAAAGCCTCCTTGGCTTCGTCACGCCCTCGTTGGCACCCGCCGCTAGGTTGCTGTTCCTGTTCGTTGGCCTTGGAGCGGTGTCTTGGCTCACAATGGCGCGAATCGTCCGGGGGCAGGTGTTGTCGCTGCGCTCCCAGCCTTTCGTGTTGGCTAGCCAGTCGCTGGGGGCCAGTCATGGGCGGATTTTGTTTCGGCATATCCTACCCAACGTGCTTGGAGTAGTGCTCGTTTACCTCACGCTGACGGTGCCGGCGATTGTCCTCTACGAGAGTTTCCTGAGCTACCTGGGGCTTGGAATTCAGCCACCGCAAGCTAGCCTCGGCACGCTGATTGCCGAGGGCGCCGCTCAGATCAATCCACTGCGTGTTCGGTGGTGGTTGATCGTTGGTCCGGGTGGTTTGCTCTCGTTCACCTTACTGGCCCTGAATTTTCTTGGGGATGGATTGCGGGATGCGTTGGACCCGCGGATAGACAACCGCTGACGGTTCAACTCGGCGGCAGCCGGTGGGCGCGCTTCAAGGAGGGATGCTGTTCTTTACGTCCGTGTGCCAGCACTGCGGTCCATTCGGCGAGTCGGCGTCCAAGGATGCGGCAGGCCTCTTGGGTTTCCTCTTCCCGCGGTTCCTTGGCGGCTACTGCGCCGTAGTGAAGGGTCATCTTTTTGCCAGCGTAATCGGTCACTCCGAAGGTAAGAAAGCCGAAGTTCATCAAGACCGTGAGGATGGATTGGCAGGCGAGTTCCATGCCGCCGCCCCAGCCGCCGGCACTGCTAAAGGCACAGGCGATCTTGCCATCGATTTGCATCCAATGCTCGCCCATCGTCTCGTCCCAGAAGCGCTTCATCCGCCAAGAAAGAATGCCCATGTTGGTGGGGCTGCCCACGGCTAGCCCATCACACCAGATGACGTCCTCGGCGGTGGCCGCCTCAAGGGGGCGGAGGCGGACTTCGGTGTCTGCGATTTGCGCTGCCCCGTCGGCGACAAGTTGCGCCATTTGGGCCACGTTACCGGTCTTTGAGTCGAACAGGATGAGAATGCGGTTCACGGAGCGACTGTCGGCACAAGTTGGTGGGCCTTGGAATCGAAACTTGTCCTACTGGTCTTCAGGTAGTCGATTTAGATTTTGCAACCAAGCGGCGAATCAGACTCACGGTCAGAACCGCTGCCGCCCCGCCCGCAACCGCAAGGACGATCTTCCACGCTCCAGTCTGCGTCAGCGACTGGCCGAGCCACACGAATCCAAACACGTAGGGCGCTTGGGTCACGAGGGAAACGGGCAGGTAAAGCCTGAAACGGACACCGGCGAGTCCAAGGATGTAATTCTGGAGGAAAAGTGGCGTTCCGGGGGTGACTCGGAATAGCAGGAGAAACTGCAATTCATCGCTGCGGTCAAACTGCGGCACCTGATGCCCCCGTAGTGCCAACCAGCGAATCAAGGGTTCACGAACGACGTGACGGGCAATCCAGTAACCAACGGTCATGTTGAGCGCCAAAGCAAGAATCCCCGCGATAAAGCCACCAAACGTCCCGAACCGAACGCCAGCCAGAACGAAAAGCACACTGGCGGGAAAGGGGCCGAGGGGAAGCAGCACCATCGCGGAGAAAAATAGGGCTGGATGTGTCTGGGTGAGACCGTCCATCAGTCGCTGTCGTATCTCCTGAAAATAGTCGAACACCGCCAAACGCTGAATTCAGGGGCTAGATATCGCAAGTCAACCTGATTTTTAGCCCCCTTTGCTCTGTCCCGGGCAAAAGCCGCGTCACGAAACCCGGCGTTTTGCGTCTGGCAAGACGACCTTGGGTGGCTACCGGGTGTGGCGTTTTATGTCATTGCTACCAAGCTAACCATTCTGCCGATCGAAAAGAAGCGCAGTGCCCGGGGGGACTGGGGCATTGAAGGGGGCGGACGGCACAACGGCCCCTTCCGGCAGCTTGGCCTAGGCCCGGTTGCCCGACGCCATGACCGCTCAGCGGTCCGAAAGGCACCACAAATCAGGAATAAGGAGGGGGCACGCAATGCGCCGGTTCTGCCCAAGTCAACTCGACTGTCGACGAATCAAGTCGGAGGGCAAAATGGATATTCGGAGGGCGAAAGCGGCAAAACAAAATCCGCGGGATAAGAAAACGTGCAAAATTCGAACGGTCCGAGATCGTTTCGAAAGTCCGGAGGTCGAATCCGGTTAGACTTCGGGGAGCTCAATCTCCAAGCCGCAAAGATTTCCTCAAGGTCGAAAA
>CAIJLV010000059.1 GCA_903821635.1 uncultured Verrucomicrobiota bacterium
AATCAGCGTGCCGGGCTCACCCTGACGATTCGGTTCATACATCCGAAAGATTAGGCCGCCGGTTTGGGCGTAATTCGCGTAATACTCAAAACGAATGCCCGCGATGACCTGTTCCGAGTCGTCGAGTTTCACATCGTCGGCTACCTCTGCCGCCGTCGGAAAATAGAAGTTACCTCCGTTGGGCATGGCGTAGGCCACCTCCGGCGCGGTGGCCGGACGATCGTAGGTCGTGAAGGACGCCTGAAAGTTTAACTTCAAGCTGTTGGCGTGCCCTACAGCCACCCCCAAAGTGCCGCATAGTAAAGTCAGCAACGTTGCTCTCATAGCCTCTAATCTAGCGCTGAAAAAGCGGAAAGAGACTGGCTAAAATCAGCTAGTTTGCGGCCAGCGGGAGAGAGGCGGCCGCCGGTTGGGGCGCAGCAATGGCCTTTATTTCGGCCAGCGGCGTATCAGAACCACCCCGACCGGTGGCGGTCACGTATTCCCAGCGGTCCCGGTTGATACTTAATCGTGACTCTTTCTTGATGGCCCCATTCGACGCCCGCTGCACTCCGTGCGGCAGGAGGAGAGAGGGGTGATCAAACGGAGCCTGCTCCCAGCGCACGCGCTCGTCGGTCAACGACCGCAGGAAGGCCACCAAGTCGCTCCGTTGGCTGGCGGACAGCCCCAGGGGTTCCATATCGATGTGCAGCGACGGCTCTTGCCGGGCGTCGAAATTCCCCCCTTGGTTATAGAAGTCCACCACTTGCTCTAGCGTCGCGGCGCTGCCGTTGTGGAAGTAAGGCCCGGTGAGTTCGACGTTCCGCAGACCCGGAGTCTTGAACGCGCCTTGGACACCGACCGGCAGTTTGGCGGCGGATTGGGCAGATAGCACTGGTTGCCGCGAGTAGTTCAGCGCGAGGGGAAAGGTGAATTCCAGCGGGCGAATCTCGAAGTGATCCAGCGTGCGTATGCCGGCCAGTCCGCGTTGGAACTGGGTGGAAAAGGACAGCGGACCTCCCCAAGGATCAGAGCCCGCAACGCCGGAATCAAGCCGCGAAGCGGATACCCCGAGATTGTAGAATCCAGCGTCGTAGAAGACGATTTGGCCGGCCCGGTTCAGCATCCGTTCCAGTGCTTGTTCCGGGCGCTCAGCGCCGCCGTCGAGTTCGATTTCGGCGGCTTCCACCGCCACGGCCTCGGGCAGTTCGGCGGCGGGATCGGTTGCGCCGGGCACGACATCGACCACCGGGAACTGGCTTTGGACGGTCCGACCCGCTTTGCGGGCCGGCCATTCCCGCAGCACCGTGGTAAGGCCGGCGGCGGTCATCTCAGGTCCGCGATGGCAGCCGCCGCAATTAGCCGGTCCGTAGAAGAGTTCCATGCCCCGGCGTTGGGCGGCGTCCAAGGCGGAGTCTTGCCCCTCGAGGAACCGGTCAAAGGGGGTTTCGTCCGACACCAGCGTGGCTTCGTAGAGCAGCACCGACACGCCGAAGAAGAGGGAGAAATTCAGTTCGTCCTGTTGCCAGTTGCCCGGCGTCGGTGAGGGGTTTGCCCCTTGCGCGGTGTCTCCGGCCGCCACCGCCACCGGTGGCTGGAATTGCCAGAGTGCAGGCACAAACGCCCGTTGAATCAGTTCGCGATAGGAATTGGTCAGGCCTGTGTGGCGACCGTTTCTGGCTGGATTGGACGCGAGGGGCGCCAGCACGCTGTCGTCGGGGGCCACCCGCTGTAGTTCGAGCGCGCGCCGGCCCAATAGCCGGCGCCCCACGTCGGGCCAACTGCGCCCGGCGAACGACATTTCCACCGAGTTCAGGACCGGTCCGACCGCCTGCGAGGCTAGGCTGGCGTTGGTCAGCCCCATCGCGATTCGCCGCACGGACTGACTGCTGTCGGCCCAATAAACCTCCGCGTCGCTGTCGCGCAGGCCAAAAGGGGTGCGGCCATTAAAAACCGCGTTGGCTCGGCCGTCCCAAAAGTTTCGATGATTGAAGATCGAGTTGATCACCGAGGGGCTGTTCCGGCCAGTGACTTGCCGATCGGTCTCTTGAGCTTTGGCCGACCGCCGCCCATGGGGCCGGGCATGCACTCCGGGCGATCCTAACACGGCATCTGCTTCGCCGCTCAGCGGCAGCTCCGGCAATCGGTCGGCAAATTCAGGCACCACGGTCCGATCATCTTGGCGCCAAGTCCCCCGCCAACGGCTGTCCGCTCCGGCGTGATGGTGGCAGGTGGCGCAGGCGGTGCGCTCGTCGCTGCCGACCTGCATGTCCCAAAATAGGGCCTTACCCACTTGGATCGCCGCCCCCCGGTCCCGGATCAAGCTCAGGAGATCGGCATGCACCGGCACCGGCACTTGCTTCAGCGAAGGAGGCAATTTCAGGGGCCAAGTCCCGGCCGGCGGTGGGACAACGGGTTTGGCGACTTCTTGATCGACTTCCTGGGCGACAAGCGGCCGGCCGAGCAAGAGGGCCGCCACCATGATCAGCGTGCTCAGCCAGACCGGCTGGACTGCGGGCTGTCCGGATTTGTTTCCGAGTGTGGCTTTCATTTTTAAGGGGCGCGTCATTTTACCGACACGCTCCCTCTTGCTGCTTGTGTGCCAACACGTTGAGCTTTTCAGTGGGGCCTCAAAAATGAGTGTTTCAGGCCATTTTTATCCAATCTTGGCCGCCGCACTGCGGCCGTTCGAGCCCGCGTGAGCGCTCTGAAGTGGCCGGCTCGAAAACATTTCCGGAACATTTTACACGCCCCGCCCGCCGCGCGGGGGGGACGGGGGGA
>CAIJLV010000060.1 GCA_903821635.1 uncultured Verrucomicrobiota bacterium
CGGCGGCACGACCCAACTATTCGACTCGAAGCTCGTGCTCAGCGCCAACGGCTTTTACACCCGCACCGACGATTACCAAGTATATCGCCCACTCGACGTCTTGGGCCGGTTTGACGTGCTCAATGCGGATACGGCCGAATCCATGGGCGCGGAACTTGAGGCCCGAATCCGACCGGTGAAGGGGCTGGAATTTGCCTTCGCCGCTGGCTTCACTCGCGCCGAGTTTGTGCGCTTCACAGCACCTGATCCCGCGAACGGCACCCCGCTTAACTTGGATGGCAAGCGGATCAACTTCGTGCCGGAATTCACCGTGGATGCGAGCGCCACTTACCGTTGGGACATCGGGCTTTTCGCCAGCCTCGGGGTCACCGCCCTAGGGGATTATTTCTTCGACGAACGGAACACCACCCAGCAGGACGCCTACGCGCTGCTCCGCGCTCGAGTCGGTTGGGAAAATGAGCATTTCGGCGTCGCGCTCTTCGGTCGCAACCTGACGGACACCGAGTTCTACGCGAATGCCTTGGACCTCGGCCCACGCCAAGGATTTGTTGGCACTCCCGGTGACCCGATGGTCTTGGGCATCGAATTGACCGGCCGGTTTTAACTAGCGGCCAGTTCCGCTCGACTGCTGGCCCACCCAGCCCGGTTCAAACCGGCTTCACAGTTTCGGCGCTGCCAGCAGCGCCGAAAGCTCCTCCCGATCCAACGTTCCGTCGCCGTTGCGATCAAAGTCCACCACCTTGGCTTCGGGCCCACGCCACAGCCGCAACTCAACGGCGTTGACCTTGCCATCGCCATTCAGGTCATGGCGTTCGATGACCGCTTCGAGCGTCTCCCCTTCGGCCGGGGCCGGCACCGGTTCGGACGCCACCACCGGTTTCGGTCGCACTTGAACCGCCAGTTCGGTGAACAGGCTGTCGGGAAAGCGCTGCTGCAATTGGGTCGTGTAAGCGTCCATCCGCTCCGGTTGGTTCAATCCCAGCGGATCATGCGCGAAGGCCAACAAGAACAACGATTCGGGATCCACGTCGGCGCGCGGTTGCCCGTCTGGCGCCAACAGTTCCACGACCTTCGCCGCGTCACCGGCAAAAAAGGCATACACCGCTCGCTCCTTAGGCGACAACGCAGCCAATCGGCGGCCCCGTTCTTCGGGCCTGATTTCGTCGGCCAACCACCGGCCTTGGGGCAGCGAAATCAGCGGCATCTTATCCACCGCCACCAAGGTTGGAGCCCCGGTTCCCGACGAATCTTCGAGTCCCAACCAGAGGTGACGCGCATTGGCCGCCAAACTGCGCACGGGCAGGCCCACGGGAAACCATCCCACCCAGCGCCGCGACGGGAGATGATAAAGCAACACGCGACTGCCCGGGGAAAGATTGCCGCCCGCACACACGACCCAGAGCCACGTCTGGTCCTGGAGCACCGCCGTGACTCCATCCGGCAGCCGGCTCGTTGCTTCCACCCAAGACGCCAATTCCCGACCTTCGCGGCGGGCCCGGACGCGGCGGGCGCGTTCTCGCATCCGATCGCGAATACCATTCATCACGCGTTCCGTCGCCTGCCGATACGCCACCGGCGTCAGTTGAAAGCCCGGGGCGGCGGTCACTCCCAAGCCACCGGCCACTTTGACCCCGGGCACCGCCAAATGGTTTTCCATGCGCCCCGTTTCCGCATCTAGCCAATGCAGCCCCACCTCGGTTCCCAGCCAAAATCCCCCCGCCCCGTCGCCGGTTACGCACTGCACGCGCGCGGGAGTCAGCCAAGCCGAGCCGCGGTCCAGTTCCCCACCGACCGGCAGCCATTGCGGCGCCTGCAGATGCCGAGTCAGCACGTTGGTGCCCGCCGCGGCCAATGCCCAGTGTTTGGAAGCGGCAAAGTGCGTCCATGGTTCTGGTCGCCGCGGATTTACCGTTGGCACCGAGCCGGTCACCCGCACGAAATCGGAGCCTCCGAGCGGCAAATGAAACAAGGCGCCATTACGCCCCAGCGCCGCCACGGAATCGCCCAGCAGGCCGAGTCCGGCAAAATTCGTCGCGACCACGCCGCGGGACTCGTTGTAACCCGTCACGGAAAACGTCTGGGTATCGATGGCCCCCACGCCGCCCACAGCGGCGAGCCACAACTTTCGCTCGTGGGGTAGCACGTCGGTGACGACGTTCTCAGCCACGGCACCCCGCACGGCTTCCAACCGGTTTAACTCGGGCGTGAAGACCCATAGGCGACCGCTACCGGGCCCAGTGTTAGTGTCGAACCTCCGGCGAACCACCAACCAAAGGCGGTCATACCCGAACGCCATTTGCTCGACGGCCGCCACCGACGTTTCACGCGGGAACGTCGCTGGCAGCAACCTCGGTCGGGGAAACGGCGCGAGCCATTCGAAGGGTTTCAGTGCAAACACGTCGGCCGGCGGCACGTTGGTCTTGGCCGGGACCGCCCCGAGCGAGCCCCCGAGTCCGACGGAGCCGAGCAGCAAAATGAGCCAGCGGAGTTTCACGTTCTGCGAACGATGCCGACCGCCGGGTGGACTGGCAAACCTGCGGAGCTCCAACCGTCATCGGTTACGAGCCGAGGCCGATGTTTCTTAGCCGATTTCACTCACCCGCTTGCCTCCCGGCGTTCGCCCCTTAACTTGCCGCCAGTGGAAATCAACGTGGACACGTTTGCGCCAGAGATGGCGGCGGCGCTCAAGAATTATGAGCGCCACATTGTGTGCCTCGAAAAACTTCCGGAAGACTGCGAGTGCTCGCTCCAGTCACTGATGAGCAAGGCGATCAACGCCTACCTGAACCGCGCTCCCGAGATGCGCCACGGCATCGCCCTCGACCGACACGTGACCATCATTCTCAGCCAAGCGGATGGACTCCGGCCGCTGTGCGGCATCTACTTCAACTTGCACACCCCGTATTCCAAAAAGTGTGTGCCGCAGCCCGAAGAGCGCCAAAAAGCCTGAGGGCTTCCCACCCACCACCGCTCCGCTGCGCCCAGCGATTAAACGCCCCCAATCGCCGGCTTCCATTTTCCCATGCCGCAACCCACCGCCACCGCCGAACTGGCGCGCTTCGCTCAAGGTATCGCCGCGCAGGTGACCCAGATGCACCCGCTGGCCGGAGCCATTACCGATCCCGTCACCAAGAGCGAAGTCTTCAAGGCGCTCTTCGAAATCACCAAACAGGTGGAAGTCGTCAAAAAACACCTGCTCAAACTGGAAAAGCGCGATGACTCAACGGCGCTCTGACGCCAATCGGCCGAGTGCGCTGACCGCGAACACCAGCGGATACAGCCGCTCGAAATACCACAGTCGCGCGAAGTAAAGGCCGATGGGCGCAGGCTCCCGCCAAGCGCCGACTTCGACCGCGTTCACCAACCACGCCGCGCCGCGTTGCGTGGCTTCGGTGACTGGCAATTCGTCCCCAAGCGCGGCCAACGCGAGCGCAGTTTCCTCCATCGACGAAGGCGTTCCCAACGCCCCACCCCAACCGCCGTCGGGATTTTGCTGGCGGCGGAGAAATTCTCGGCCGCGCTGCCGCGAGGGTTCCACCGCAGAATCATCGCCCAGTCCCAGCACGACCTGCGCGGTGCCGTAGACTGGATTTTCCTGCTGCGGTGCCGCTTCGTGGCCAAACCAGAGCGGCAACCACGCCCCGTCTGCCCGCTGGCTGGAGACGAGATAAGCCACCCCCCGCCGCGAAGCCGCCCGGACCCGATCCGCGAGTTCCGGAGGAAAATCCGCGAGCCAAACCCGCCACGCCCGCAACGCGTGCGCGGTCAGCTCCGGCGTGCTGCGGTCGAAAGGCAGCGCGCCCCAACCGCGACAGAACGTCGGAATCCCGCCATCGCGATTCTGCAACCCCAGCAGCCAGTTCGCGCCCGCCGCGGCGGCCGCAATGGTTTCGCGATCTGGTTCCCCGAGCTCATGCAGCGCCAGTAACGCACCCGCGGTGTCATCCGCGTCGGGCACGCCGCCGGGCAGATCGGTCCATGCCCAGCCACCGGGCGCGGCGCCGGTGTAGGGATGCTCCCCGCGGTATTGCTGGCCCAGCAACCAAGCGCGGAGTGTGTCACGCTGGGCCTGGTCCAATGAATGATCCTCGCGGACGAGACTGTCCGCGCTCCGATGACTCAGCGCCTTGACCGACAACGTGGTCACCCAAGTCGCCAGATTTGTGTCGATCGGCCAACTGCCATCCGGCCGCACCGACTGCCCTAAAAACTCCGCGCCGCGCCGGGCGACGACGTGATCCGCGCGGCCCATGCCGGCGAGGCTCATCGTCACGAAGCTGGTGAGCGGGGTCGCTTCCAGGAAACCGCCGTTGGCCGGCTGCAACGTGGTCAGCACGTCCAGCGTGCGCTCCCGCGTGAGCGAGCGCAGCGGATTAAAGCGCCCCGACCGTGCGTGAATGACCTGTCCGATCGCGATCAGCGCCGGCAGCGCGTAACTCACGACCGGCAGCCGCAACGCGCCGAAGAAACCCCGCGGCAAGGTCGCAAACTCAAACGGCAGCGGTCGCACCCGTTGCCAGCCGTCCGGCCCGAGCCGCCCACTCAGCGCGAGCATCATCGTGATCGGCACGCTGAAGGTGCGGTCCTTGCCGTAGAGCATCTCGATGGCGGGCACCAACCGGTTGAGCGAACCTGCCTTGGCCTCGATGAATCCAACTGCCCGGCCAATAACTGCTGGAAACTCCGCGTCCGCCTTGGCCGCCCCAAAGGCTGCCCACACCAACGCGGTCGTGCTGAGATTGCTGCGGCTCCGCACCGTGTCCCCCCAGCCGCCGTCGGCATTGGCATTCGCGGCCAGCCATTGCAGCCCGCCTTGGATGAACCCGCCGTGGGCAACTCGATCCACGGTGGCCAAGGCGGTGATCGCGGTGGCAGTCGAAAGCGCGCTGCTGCTGAGTTCACCGACCCAGTGACCGTTCGGACCCAACTCAGCCAGCAACGCCTGCGTGGCGACGCGATGGGCGGCTTCGAGACGTTGACGCAATTCGCCGTTCACAGACTGAGGTGGCCCAGCGCGAGCAGGCCGTAGAACGTGTATTCGGCGTCGAGGTAGTCGTCGGCCCAGTGGCCGTGGAAGCCGCCTTCGGCCGACCAGAGCGTGTCGATAAAATCGAGGCAGCGCTCATGCACGGTGCTGGGAATGCGCCGTTCCAGGCAGGCGAGGGCGTGGAGCGCGGTGGCCGTGGACAACAGGTCCGGCAGCGGTGCGCCCGGCACCGCCAGAAAGCCGCCGCCCGGATGCTGCTGCGCCAAAAGCCAGTCGCCGACGGCCTGGTTGACCGGGAAACCGAGATGTCGGATGAGCGTGACCGCGCCGGCTGTGGCATTGAGCGAACCCGTCGGCAGCCCGGGCGCGTTGCTCCAAGCACCGTCGGGTGTCTCCAAACGCTTGAGGCTGCGCACCAACTCTAGGACGTGCGGCGGCGTCCGGCCAAGATCCTGATAGGCGCCCAGTGCGACGAAGGCACCGTAGGCCGTGCCGTGATTCAGCTTCGGGTCACCTTCATAACCGCCATCGGGTTTGCGAAATGTTTCAATCCGCGCCAGCAGGGCTTCGGGCAAAGGCGCCGGCATGCGTTCCACGCCGAGTGCGGCCCAGCAGCGCGCCAGCGCACCGAGATGAACGAAGTCGAGTCCCGCGCCGTCGTCGTGCATGGCGAGCCAAGCCTGCGTGCGCTCCGCCGGGACTGGCACGTCGAGCGCCTGCGACCCGGCGAGGGCGAAGATCGTGTAATAGAGGTCGGGCTTGCCCGCGCGGTCACCGGCCGCGCCCTCGGTATTGAACTGCCGGCGGTAGAAGTCGCGGACCAAGTCCGTCGAATCGCCCAGCAGCCGCGGCGCGAGCCGGGCGACCTGGAGAAGTTGGAGACGCAGGCTCACCTGCGAAGGCGGGTTTTCAATGCCTCAATCGTCAGGGCCGGAGACTCGCGATGAAGCATCGCATGACAGTTCGGGCAGACAGGACGCAGGTCTTGAACTGGATCAACCTTGTATGCAGATCCGATCTCGGAGAGCTCGCGGAGATGATGGACATGGATAAACCCGGCTCCAATCGCACCGTAAACGCTCTCAAAATCAAATCCGCAAACCTGACAGCGGGCACCATAGTGCCGAACGCATAGCTGGCGAGCCGTGGTGTTACGCTCGAAAGCGTTAACAAAAACTTGTCGCTTCGCGCCCTCAAACAATTCAGCCGCTCCGGAAACCTCCTCAGCCAAGGGCAATTCTTTCGCCGTCAAAAGCCTAAGCTGATGCAGGGCTTCGACCAGTTCGGGCCGCAGTTGCCAAACAAACTGTCGCCCGTCCGGCTGGCCGTAAGCCAAGACATGCCAATACTGGTATGTGGCATTATCTCGCGTCGTCAGATCCAACCTGAGAAATGAAGCAATACGTCTCCCCAGTCGCCCGAAGCGCCCGTTGACTACGACTTTGTCTCTGAGGCCTAGCAGTTCGCAAAGCTGTGTCGCGGTTGCACTACAGCTACGGCAATCGTGGTGAACCGCCAGCAGGTCTAGATCGCCGTCCCTCAACACTCCGGGCTGCTCAAGCGCACGGAGGAACTGTCTGGTTGAAATGCGTAGCAAACGACCGTTCAGGTAAAGGTAATCAGTGATGGCCTACGAGATAGCGTTCACTGGAATTTCTACGGCATCGGCAAGGGAAGCTTCATTCGATTCCCGATTCTTCTGCTCCTGCTCCTTGCACCAGCCCTTGATCTCGACGTCGTTGAAGATCTTACCGACGACGCGGCGGAGCAGTCCCTTGAGGCTGGGATGTTCCAGCACGGCCAGCGAGCGGATGGCTTCCTCCTTGTAGCTTTCCAGCAGGAGTTCACAGCGCTCGTCGGCCTTCAGCTCGCGGTAAAGCGCCTCGACTTCTTTCGAGTCGGGCTTCACCTCGCGACGCCACAGGCGGTCCAGGAACTCGCGGCGTTCGCCACCGGCGCGTTCGCGGGCGATGGCGAGCAACAGGCTGGGGCGCAGGCCGGCGATGTCGTCCGTCTCGCCGCCTTCGCCGAGGTCGCTCAGGTCGTCGCGGATCTGGTAGGCGATGCCCAGCGCACGACTGTAGGCGCCCAACACGTCGTCACACTCGTCGTGCCGGCCGGCGTAAATCGCACCCAATCGCAGCGCGACCTCGAAGGCGGGCGCAGTCTTCTGGCGGAAGATGTCCACGACCTGCAACGGCGTGAGGACGCTCGGCTTCCGGGTCCAAATGAGTTCGGCGCCCTGGCCGCGGCACAGCTCGCGCTGGCCTTCGGCGGCGACGCGCAGCATCTCGACCTTCGCTTCGGGGCTGGCCTTGCAGGCGGCGAGCAGGCGGTAGCCCTCGCCGATCAGCAGGTCGCCGACGTTCAACGCGATGGCCACGCCGTATTCTTCATGCAGGGTCTTCTCGCCGTAGCGTTGGGCGTCGTTGTCCTCGATGTCGTCGTGGATGAGCGAGGCCTTGTGGAAGCACTCGACGGCGACGGCAACCTTGCGGAGGTCATCCGGCAGCTCGGCGTCGGGTTTGCCGCTGAGCGCTTGGTAGGCGGAGACGGTCAGGAACGGGCGCCAGCGTTTGCCGGCGCGCATCAGCCAGTCGCGGGCGATGCGCTCGGATTCGCCCTGGGCGGGGCCCATGATCAGGTCGAGCGAGGCCGGCGTGAACCAGAAGTCCACCTCGTCACGCAGTTGGCCGAGATCCAGCCGGCGCGTGCGGTCATCCGCGGTGAGGTGGATGTATTCCCAGACCCAGTCGAGGTCCACGTTGGTGTCGATGCAGTCGTCCTGGAGCAGCGGCACGGCGACGCCCGGAACCGCGGCGGCCTCCATGTAGGGAAAGGCGCGTTCCAGCACGCTCAGGCAACTCACGCCCACGATGGCCTCGATCTTCCCGGTCTGGATCAGGCTCATGACGATGGCCGAACCCTCGGCGACCAGCACGGCGTAACCCAGCTTCTCCGCCTCGACCGTGAGGTCCTGGATGGAGCACAGGCCGCACTGCTTGCAGAGCAGGCCGAACTCGTCAAACGGCGCCGGGCACTTGGCTTCGACCCGCAGGCACTTCGGCAGCAGCAGCAGGCGGCGTTCAAACGGCACGCCGGCCAGTTGCTCACGCCACATTTCGTTGTTCAGCAGCACGCCGATGAAGTCGCGGAAGATCGGCTCGCATTGGAGCTGCACGACGATCCGGTCGGCGTGGACCTTGAGTTCGGCGGCCGGCAACGGCGGCACGGGGTTAAACTCCGCCACATACTTCCGGACGGCTTGCAAGATGTGCTGCCGCTGAAAGAGCGTGGGCGGAATGTTCTTCTTGGGCGGACGCCAGTTCTGCTGCGGCACGAGCCGGGGCAGCCCGACCGGCGAGCTGGCGACAAACTGAATGGGCGAGGCGGTCATGGTGGAGAAGACTGGGCCGAAGGAGGGTTGGTTTCGGAAAGTGGTGCAGCCAGCCGTTGCTGCAACTGCCGGGCCTTGCCGGCGGCATCATGGGCGACGTTGCGGTAGGCGCCGAAGTCGGAGAACCAATACTTCTTCGACAGGCGATACATCCAGTGCCGCTCGGGGACTTCCTCGCCGGGCAGCCACTGGCTGAAGCGCGGCGTCATGGCGTCCAGTTCGGCCATGGCGGTGCCGCGTAGTGTGGTGTCGCGGGCGCCGTGCTTCACGACGAGTTCCTTCACGAGGTCCGGCCGTTCGAGCACCACGCAGCCGCGGGTGTGGTGGGCGCTGAGTTCGCGGAAGTCCTTCAGGAAGGCCGAATCGCGCATCGCCACGAACACGCCGCGCGGATCGCGGATGTCTTCCTTGGCGAACTGGATGATCGGGCACGGCTCGATCCCGCCGGTGGGCCCGACGTGGTGGCTGATGCCCGTGCTCATCGGGCACAGCGCCTGGCCCTGGTGATCGTAATAGGCGTCGATGATCGCGATGGGCACCTTGGCGCGCATCTCGACGACAAACTTCCGCGTGCGCACGATCTGGTCGGGGCGCAACGCCAGCGCGGGATTCATCTTTGGGCCGACCGGCCGGTAGGTGTGATACCAGACGTAATGCACGCCACGCTGGATCAGCTCGCGCAGCCACGACTCAGTGAGCAGCTCATCGATGTTGGTCTGGCAGACGCTCGTGGCGACGCCCGTGAGCAGGCCGGCGCGCAGGCAGTTGTCCAGGCCGCGCAGGGTGCGGTTCAGCACGTCCTTGTTGCCGCGCCGCTCGTCGCTGGTGATCTCGCGGCCCTCGATGGAAATGAGCGGTGTGGCATTGCCCAGTTCCTTGAGCCGCACGGCGACCTTCTCGGTGATGAACTGGCCGTTAGTGAAGACCTGGAAGTAGCAGTCCGGATGCGCCGCCAGCAGGTCCAGCAGCTGCGGGTGCATGAACGGCTCGCCGCCGAGGATGCCGAAGAAGGCGTTTCCGTGCGCCTTGGCGTCATTGATCGTGCGGTTGAGCGCCTCGAGGTCGATCTCGGTGCGCTCGGCGGCGACGTCCACCCAGCAGCCCTGGCAGCGCAGGTTGCAGGAGTTGAGGATCGAGAGGTAGAGGAACGGCGGGAAGTATTCGCCGCGCTTGATGCGCCGCTTGAACTTCTCGACCGACACCAGCCCCTTCACGCCGAAGTTCCAGGCGAACTTCGCGATGCACCGGGGATTGGCGCTGCGCAGGGTGCGATAGACGAGGGTGGGGAGCATGGTGGTCAGGTGCAGTCGGATGTCACAGCGCGTTGAACTCGTCCACCGTCAGTCCCAGTTCGCGGATGATGGTGCGCAAGGTTCCTTTCGGCACGTCGCCGGGGTGGCTGGGAATGGGAATCGTCAGGTCTTTCTCTGCTGAATAGTAAACCGGATGCCGACCGGTCCGGATCATCTCGAACCCCGCGTGCCGGAGCTTGCGCACCAGTTCACGGTGGGAGATGGGCACCAGCTTAGGCATGCACGGGCCGCCGATAGATGTTCAGTCCGGCATACCGGGGTTTGCGTAGTTTGGTGGCGGCAATTTTCTCCCGCGCCTCCAGGCAGCTTTCGATCGCCTCAACGGTGTTCCGGTAGCACTCCTTGAGCGTCTTGCCCCAGGCGTAGCAACCACGGATCGCCGGCACCTCAGAGTTGAACATGCCGTCCTCGTCCTGGAAGTAATTGATCTCGAATTCCTCGGGTTTCTTCATGGCAAAAGGGTTCTTGGACTCGCCAGCTATTGTAAAGCCGCCTTCGCCTTCGCCGCAGCTTCTTCCGCCTTGCGGGCGATCTCCTCGGGGGACGGCAAGCTCATCAGGACTTCGGGCGGGATGTCGCCGGCCAGCGCGGCGAGTTTGGTCAGGCATTTCTGGCGTTCGGCCAGCGCCTTGTCGGAGTCGCGTTCCTTGCCGAAGCGGCTGCGGGCGCGCTCGCTCCGGTCGCGGAGCAGCGAATAGACGTCGCCGCCCAGCAGCGCGGAGATGTCGATCTTCATCTTCTCGCGGTTGAGGTCGGAATCGCTCACCGCGTCGCCGTTGATCGGGCCGGCCTTGTATTTTGGGAACATGATCGCGGCCTCGGGGCAGACGCGCGAGCAGGCGGGGCAGTTGGTTTTGCAGTTGTCGTTGTTCTGGACCTGGATGCGTTTCTCGCCGTCCACGCCATAGACGCCGAACAGGCAGAAGCTCAGGCACTGCATGCAGTTGGTGCAGCGGTCGTAGTCGATGACCGGGAACCACGGCTTCCACGCGCCGGGCGCGGGCGCGGCGAATTCGGCGCGGGCCGCCTCGGCCTGGTCGGCCACGGTCGCGGAATCCAGCTGCCCCCAGCGGAGGCGTTGGGCGGAGTCCGCGGTAGGCGGCGAATCCTGCCAGCGGCCGACGACGAGCAGCGGGCTGGTGTCGGCCGGCGCGACGGGGCGTTCCGCGCCGGCGCGGGTCACACCGAAGCCGCGTTCCAGCAGCGCACTGACGGCGGCGAAGCGGTCCGCGGGCGCCACGGTGGCGGCACCGGAGCCTTCGTAGAGCACGACACGCAGGGGAAGATCGGAGAGGGCCATGTCAGGAAGCAGGTAGAGCGGCAGGCACCGGCGCGTCGGCCACCGTGACCTTGCCGGCGGGCAGGTTAGGCGTGAGTTCGGCCGACTGGAGCGCGGCGATCACTTCGGCGGCGGACTGGTTGCGCATGTTCACCACTTCGGTGGCGCCCAACGGCAGCGGTGCGTTGGCGGCGGCGAACAGCCACTTCACCGCCCGCGGAAAACAGGCCGCAATCTTCACCGGTCCGGCCGCGGCGAGGCGTTTCAGCGACGGATCGCGCCGGGCGGAGAGTTCGCACAGGTCGGGCACCGCCTCGAACGGCAGATTGGACGCGCAAAGCTGCTTCAGCACTGCGGCTTTCACCTCCGGCGGGACGACCTGCGCGTATTGGCAGTGGCAGTAGAGGACGGCGGGCGCGCCGGCGGGGGACTGGCTCATGCAGGAAGGAGGTCGGCGTTGGTCACGCGGTGGGTCGGGGTCGGGCGGCCGGGGCGGAACTGCTCGGCGTGCTCCAAGCGCGCCGTCAGGCCCGGCAGGCGCTGCGGCGGGGCGGCCACGGCGGCCTCAACAGCGGCGCGCAAGTCGACGGGATCGGCTTCGGCGCGTAGGTTCAGGATCAGTTGGCCCGAATCGGCCGGGCCGTCGAGCGTGAGGCTGAGTTCAGGCACGTAATCACTGCGCACCAGACTCACGGCGGCGATGTCGCCCAAGCCTTCGTCCGGGCTGAAGGTCATCTTCAGATGCGCGATCTCGGCGTCGCCTAGGCGCTGGCGAAGATCGTCGGCGAGCGCCCGGAGCAATGCGTTGGCATCGAAGGCCGGGCCCGACACAGCAACGGTCGCATTGAGCCAACCGAGCAAGGCTTCCCCCTCGGCGTAGAGGTCGTAATCGACGGCCATCACCGGCCGGGAAACCTGTTCGCCGCCGAGCACGCGTTCGAACCACACCTCGACGCCCGCGCCGGTGCGGACCGACACCGCGACGATGTCCTTGCCGGGAAATTCCTCGGCCAGCCGCGCGCGGAGGCGTTCCAAACGAGCTTCATCCAGCAGGTCCGTCTTGGTGATGACGAGCAGGTCAGCTTCCTCAGCCTGCTTGCGCCAGATGTAGAGCACCTTGTCGGAAAATTTCCGGGCGGGCGCGAGGCCGAAGACCTGTTCGGCACGCACCGGGTCCACGAGCACGCTCAGCGGCGCGACGCGGAAACGGTCACCGTAGATGCGCCGCAACGGATACGTGACCGTCGCCACGAGGTCGGTGCAACTCCCGACGGGTTCAGCCACAAAGGCGTCGGGCCGGGTTGTGGCGTCCAGCTTGCCGGCGGCGTCCACGAGCGAATTGAACCGGCAGCAGAAGCAGCCGCCGGCGATTTCCTCAGTGGCGAAGCCACGCGCCCGCAGCATGGCGGTGTCCACCAGTTCGCTGCCTTGGTCATTGGTGATCAGGCCCACGCGCAAGCCGTCCCGCACCAACCGCTGGGCGAGGGCCGCCACCGCCGTCGTTTTCCCGGCGCCCAGAAAGCCGCCGATCATAAAATATCGGGCGGCCAAGGGGACAGGAATGGAAGCGGCACTCATGTGGTTTCGTCGGCTTTTTGTTTGGCCAAAATGCGGTCGATCGTCGCGTTGAGCAAATCTTGATACGCGTTTACGTCGAGGCAACGAGGATCGGGTTCGCCCGCAAATTCATAGAGCCAACCGGCGGCGTAGGGATCGCGGGCGAGCGACTCTAATTCCGTGCGCAGCGCCGGATTGCCGCCCACAAAGCTGCCTTTCCCGACGCAGAACAGGTCGCTCACCGCCTTGAAGCCTTCGATGGAGCCCAACACATCACCCGGTTGCACCGCGGCGCCGGCCGGGCGGTCGAACTGCACGTCCACCAACTCGCCCAACATGCGGAGCGCGAACTTGGTGAAGCCGACCCGCCAGCGCCCTTCGTCGGTGCGGGCGAGCCAGCAATGCGAGGGCGCGTAGAGGTGCGTGACCGGGAGTTGGGTCACGAACGTCGCGCGTTTGTAGAGAATCGTGGGCGGCACGGCCATTGGCTGACGGCGAGACGCTAAGGAAACTTCAGTCCAGGAGCAGGATAAAATCAGTCTTCGCGTCCGAATCCCGCTCGGCCAGATTGACCGCCGTGCGCTACTTCGATCACAACGCCACGCACCCGCTCTCGGCCGCGGCCCGCGCGGCCTGGCTCGACGCGGTGGAACGGTTCCCGGCAAACCCGTCGAGTCCCCATCGTTGGGGCGCCCGGGCGGCCACCGCACTGGACGAAGCCCGGGAAAAACTGGCCGCCCGGCTGGGCTGTTCGCCCTTTGAACTCGTCTGGAATTCCGGCGCGACCGAAGCCATCAACGCCAGCATCCAACACCTCGCCACCACCGCCGACGGTGAGCTCTGGTATTCCGCCATTGAACATCCCTGCACCGTGGCCTCCGCCCAGCGATGGTTTGCCGGCCGGCAGCGGGCTATTCCGGTCCGGCGGGACGGCGTGGTCGATTGGGATTGGATCGCCACTGAATTGCCCCGCCAACGCCCCGCGGCGATCGCGCTCATGGCCGCCAACAATGAAACCGGCGTGCTCCAGCCGTGGTCGGGCGTCCGTGAATTATGCGCGCAGCAGGGCCTTCCCTGCTTGGTGGATGCCGCCCAATGGGTGGGCAAACTGCCGGCTCACGGACTCGGTCGCAGCGACTTTCTGGCCGGGTGCGCCCACAAATTCGGTGGTCCTCAGGGCGTCGGGTTCATGAAGTGCCCGGCGAAGTTTCATCCACTCTTGGTCGGCGGACCGCAGGAAGACGGCCGCCGGGCCGGCACCGAGAATGTGGCCGGAATCCTCGCGCTCGTCGCCGCCCTGGAGGAACGCGAGACCGCCTTGGAATTACCGGGCAGGCGGCTTCCGGCAGTGCTGGAACCCCGACTGGCGTGGCGAGACCGTTTCATCGCGGACCTGAAAACCGCCTTGCCCGGCGTCGAAATCGTGGGCGAAGGCGCGCCCCGCCTGTGGAACACCGTCGCCGCCCTGATGCCCGCGGCGGCGGATTGCCGGCGGCGTTGGGTGGTGAAACTCGACAAGCTGGGCTTTGCCGTCTCGACCGGCAGCGCCTGCGCCAGCGGCAAGGAGCAGCCGTCGCACGTCCTCGCGGCGATGGGTTACCGGACCGACGAAAGCGACCGGATGCTGCGCTTCAGCGCTGGCTGGGACACCACAGAGGAAGATTGGCGGGCCTTGCTGGACGCCATCCGGCAGGCCGCGACTGAATTGCAGGTCGTTTAACGCCAACAGCTTTCACCGATGTGCGAACCGCCAAGAATCCTGCCTCCACTTTCCGCTTTGAAGTTTTGCCGGGAGCTTTGAGCTTAATGCCGTGCCGCGCGTCAAAGCCGTAACTGGCGAATCCAAGTCCCCATCCCGAAATGGCGAGATCACCGGGTTGATCTTGCTGGGGCTGGCCCTCGTGCTGGCGTTGTCCCTGTTTTCCTACGACCGCAACGATCTAGCCGCCAACGCCTCGCCCCCGAACGATCCACTGCACAACTTGCTCGGCCGCCTCGGAGCCTTCTTGGCGGACCAACTCATGTTCGGCTTTGGTGCGGCGTCCTACCTCATTCCCTTTCTCTGTCTCGCGTTCGGCATCGCCAGCTTTGTGCCGCAATTGGCTTACCTGCGCCGCGGTTGGCGCTCGCCCTTGGCCGCACTCGGCCTGTTCGTCGCCTGCATGGGCGTGCTCGACCTGTTCAGCTCCAGCCTGCCGTCGCTCGGCACCAAAGGCAGCGCCTTGAGCGCCGGTGGGCTGTTCGGGCAACAGTTGAACGCGAGCCTCGTAGTTTATTTCCTCAACCGGTCCGGAGCGCTCTTGGTTTACCTCGCGGGCTACGGGGTCAGCCTCGTGTTACTCACCGATTTCATGCTGTGGTCATTTGCCCGCTCCTGCTTCGTGCGCGAGCCCAAGACGGAGGACGAACGGCTCGCCGTCGAACAGGCGGCCTTGGAAAAAGAATCCAAACGCCTCGCCAAACAGACCCGACAGCTCGAGGAGCAGGCCGCGGCCGAAGCGGCGAAAGCGAAGAAGGCGGCCGCTCCAGCCAAAACTACCGGCACCGCGGCCGCCCCCAAACCCGATGGCGAGCCGCGAGTGGACTTGGGACCGGACCTCAAGCCGGTGCCCGAACCGAGATTTCAGGACAATAGCCTGCCCAAGGTCCGCGGCGGCAACGAGATCGTCACCGAAGGCACGACGATCAAGGCCGAGGAATTTGTGCCGGGCACGCCGGGCTCGACGACCGACACGGTGTTGGGCCGGAAGTCCGCGCTGAAACCCGCCGCGGGGCCGACGGAACCAGCCGCACCGCCGGCCCCTGTGGAAGCAGAAGATCCCGTCCCGCCACCCGAAACTGAGGATGCCGATTTGGCGGAAGAAACCGAAGTCATGGCGGCCACGGTGCCCGCGCCGCTGCCTAAACCGCGGCTGCCGGTCAAACGGGCCCGCCCGATCACGGTCGCAACGACGCCGATCATCGGGAACTACCAACTCCCTTCGCTCGACCTGTTGCACTATCCCGACCTCACGGTGAAACACACCGAAACCAAGGAAGAGCTGATGGCCAATTCCCGCCTCATGGTGCAAACGCTCCAGCAGTTCGGCATCGAGGTCTTCCCCGGCGACATCACGCGCGGCCCGACCATTACCCGTTACGAACTGCACCCGGCCGCGGGCGTGAAATTAGAGAAGATCACCGCGCTCACCAACAACCTCGCCGCCGCGCTCAAGGCCGAACGGCTGAATGTGCTCGCGCCGATCCCCGGCAAATCGTCCGTCGGCATCGAGGTGCCCAACGCGGTGAAGACCAAGGTCATCATGCGCGACCTGCTGGAGTCGCCCGAGTGGATCGCCTCGAAGGCGCGCATCCCGCTCGCGCTCGGCAAGGACGTTTACGGACACCCCATCATCGCCGACCTCGCGGAAATGCCCCACGTGCTGATCGCCGGCAGCACCGGTTCCGGCAAGTCGGTCTGCATCAACACCATCATCGCGTCGCTGCTCTACAAGTTCGGCCCGGACCAGCTCCGCTTCGTCATGATCGATCCCAAGGTCGTCGAGTTGCAGCAATACAATGCCTTGCCGCACCTCGTCGTGCCCGTCGTCACCGACCCGAAAAAGGTCATCCTCGCGTTGCGCTGGGTCGTGAACGAAATGGAGAAGCGCTACCAGATCTTCGCCAAGGTCGGCGTGCGCAACATCAAGGGCTTCAACGACCGCCCCAAGGACAAGCCGCTGCCGCCCGTAGAACCGGAGCTGCCGCTGATGGCGAAGAAGGAAAAGGTCGAAGCCGGCACCGAAGGCTTTGCCGTGGAAGTCGATGAACAGATCGTGGTGCCGCGCGACGATGATATCGTCATTCCCGAAAAGCTTTCCTACATCGTCGTCATCATCGACGAGCTGGCGGACCTCATGTTGGTCGCTCCGGCCGACGTGGAAATGGCCATCGCCCGCATCACGCAGATGGCGCGAGCGGCCGGCATCCACTGCATTGTCGCCACGCAACGGCCGTCCGTGGACGTCATCACCGGCGTCATCAAGGCTAACATCCCGGCCCGCATCGCCTTCCAAGTCGCGGCCAAGGTGGATTCGCGGACGATTCTCGACCAGATGGGCGCCGACAAACTCCTCGGTAAGGGCGACATGCTCTACCTGCCGCCCGGCAGTGGGAAATTGACCCGGGCCCAAGGCGCGCTCATCACCGATCAAGAGATCGAGCAACTGGTCGAGTTCATCGCCAAGCAGGCCAAGCCGAGTTACGATCTCGAAATCCACAAGGCACTCCAGAAGGCGCCCAGTTCCGTCGGCTCGATGCCCCTGGATCCCGACGATGAAGGCAGCGGCCTGAGCGACGAGGACGAGGCGCTGATCGCCAAGTCGATGGACATCATTCGCACGGAAAAGAAGGCCAGCACTTCTCTGCTCCAGCGCCGGCTCAAGATCGGCTACGGCCGGGCGGCTCGTTTGCTCGATGAACTGGAAGACCGCGGCATCGTCGGCCCCAGCAAAGGCGCCGAACCCCGCGACATTCTCGTAGACCTCGACCACGAAGGCTACGACGGCGGCGGGCAGTCAATGGTGTGAAATCGGACCGCGATCAATCCCGCCAGAAGGTTGATTCACCGGCCACTTTGTAACGCACCGCCATCTCCGGCGTCTCCACCGCCGCGCCCCGGTGGAAGGATTCCACCCCCGCGAGCGTCATGCCCGAGGTGAGCAACGTCCGCTCGACCGGATACGGCTGCCGCCGTTCGACGACCATGCGCTCAATGTGCCGGATCTGCGGGCTGAAGAAGTCCGCCGTCGAAGAACCGTGCGTCGGCATGGGCAGATACATTTGGCAGGAGTGGATTTTTCCGGTGCGATCCATGCCCGCGTAATTGAAGTCCCGCACGTCGAACATGAACAGCGCGGTGTGAAATCCGTCGCGGTGTTCGATGAAGTAAGCCCACCCCTCGGGAAATGTGGCTCGCGCCCACTCAAACGTCACGGCGTCCGTCGGGTAGCCATTCTTCACCGGCAAGTTATGACTGCGAGACAATGCCGAGACCATGAGTCGGCGGGTGGTTTCGCGGTCGGCTACCTGGGCCCACATTTTCGCTCCCCGCAGCGCCAGCACGCGGCGAATGCCGACTTCGCCACCCCGGCGCCGTTCGGACATGCACTGCGCCGTCTCCAGACCGTGGATATCGTAGCTGTCCAAGCCGCCATACGCCACGCACACGCTCTCGATCAGTGGCGTGCCAGAAGGAAGCTCAATAGCGGGAAGACGGCGGGTCACCGGCAAGGAGGAACCGGCCTGGAACGGGAATTTCAGCCGGCGCGCATCCTCGACCATTTCGACGCACTCCTTCCAGTCCGTGGACAAGTGCTTGTCGTTGAACACCGGCACGCTGCGGCCACTCGCCTCGAACACCTTCACGACCTCTTTGAAGAACTGGTAGCGGGGATACCGCGTCTGCCCTTTCTCGTTCTTCGGATACTTGCCGTGCTCCCCGATGATGACGACGCCGTCCACCGCCAGCTTCGAACCGCCCCGCGTCAGCGCCTCCGCGATGCTAGGGTAGATGGGCACGTTGAAACGCTTTGCCGTCGCTCGGGCGAGATCGCCTTCCGGGAACTGGTCGATGTAGAGCGAGACGAGGTCCACGTCGGGCTTCCGCCAGGCGCCCTGCCAGCCGTAGCCGAGCAGGAAGCGATCAATGAAATGCTGCGCGTGCGAATGCGTGCGGACCTCAGTGCCGATCAGGGCGATGGTCTTGCGGCGGCGCGGAGCGGCCTCCAGCGGGTTCGTGGACACTGCCAGTCCCGCCAATCCCACGACACCAGCCGCGAGGAAGGAGCGGCGGGAGATTGAAGGCCCGGAGGGCCGCCAGAAAGTAGCCCCGGGCGTGAGCCCGGGGTCGCTGGCCAGAAGTGGTTCAAACCCCGTAGGGGCGACAGAGCTGCCGAATTCTGCCGCCCCTACCGGGGCTAGAGTGTCATTTCCAGACAACAACCCCTGGCTCACGCCCAGGGCTACTTTCTGCCGCGCCTCCGGCGCTGGGGACGATGCGACGTCAGTTTGTTGCCGGACGGCGGTCGGGGATTTCCAGTTCATGGATGACTTGGGTTGGGTTGAGGTTCCGGGACGGGTTTCCACAGCAGCCAGAGCACGGCCAGCGCCAGCAGCGGGAAACAACCCGCGACCGCGAAGCCGAGGTCGAACGAGCCGGTCTGGTCCACCAGCCGGCCGTAAAATTTCTGCGCCGGCGAAAGCGCCCACGCCGCGACGCCGCCGAGGCCGCTGATCGTGCCCTGGTGCTTGGCGGTGAAATCTTGCGTCAGCGCGTGGTAGATCGGGAACACGCCCAACGCGCCCGCGCCAGCCAGTAGCAGAACGCCGAGCAACGCCGGGCCCTTCGGCAACAACGCGGCCACCACCGCAAAGGCGCTCAGCGCCGCGCACGCTGCAAACGCCGCCACCCGCGCACCGTGGACGCTTCTTCCGCGCCGATGCAGCCACACCGTGGCGGCACCGGCGCTCAGCACGCCGACGTCGGTGGCGAGGTAGAAGACCGGCAGGAAGCTCAGCATGTCGGACTCGGCGTAACCTCGGCCCTCCTGGAGCACCTTGGGCAGCCATGCCCGGAGCAACTGCCACCAGGTGTTGATCAGTGCGATGACAATCAGCACGACCAGCATCCGCCGGCTGAAGATGGCTTCCCAAAGTGAGCCGCCCTGCGGAGCGCGGACGGCCTCGTCCGCGTGAACACCCGGAACCTCCGCAACGGTTCCCAAGTCCTGGCGCCGGATCAGCGCAAGCCACGCCCCGATCCAAATCAGCCCCACCGCGCCAATGATCTGGAACGCCCCGCGCCAACTGTCCGCCTCCGGCGTCAGCAGCAGGCGCATGAGCAGCGGCGTGGCGATGGCGCCGATGCTGGTGCCGCTCTGGAGCACGCTGTTGCCCAGCGAGCGTTGTGCCGGCGCGAGGAGCGCGCGGGTCGTCTTGATCGCGCACGGCCAGTGACCGCCCTCAAACAGTCCGAGCAGGATGCGGCAGGCGAGCAGTTCCTCGTAGTTGCGGGCGTAGGCCGTCAGGAAACCCATCGCCGACCACAGCGCCAGCGCCGTCGGATAGACCCAGCGCACGGGCAGGCGATCCACCGTCAGCCCGAAGGCCAGCGAACCCACGGCGAAGGCCCAGCCAAAGCCGAACTCGATGTTCCCGTATTGCTCCTGCGACAGGCCGAACTGCGCCGTGATCCGCGTCGCCACGGTCGAGAGCGTGACGCGGTCCATGTAGTTGATCGTCGAGGCGAACAGCAGCAACCCGCACACGAGCCATTTCCAGGAAGCAGTGCGGGCGGGGGTGTTCATGGGAGAGAGTTCAGACCGCGGATGGACGCAGATAGACGCAGATGAAAAACACGAAATCGCCATTTTCAACCGAAGACAGGCAAGAGTGCCGAGGTATGCAGGAAGTATTCATGGCCCCTCTATTCTTACCCGGCTTCAGTGGCAAAAGGCGGCAAGCCGACCAACTCAGCGTGGGAA
>CAIJLV010000061.1 GCA_903821635.1 uncultured Verrucomicrobiota bacterium
AGGTCCGCTCCAGCCAACTTTCCAACCCTAGACCATTGATGAGAACGATGTCTGCGCTCCGAATGCGTTCCAAGTCTCTGGGACGCAACTGGAAATCATGCGGCCCAACATCAGCCGGCAAAAGATTCTCTACCGTAGCAAATTGCCCGGCCACGTTGCTCGCCCAACTGAACAAGGGGGGAATCGAAGTCAGTATCCTTGGCTTGGGCGATTCGGCGGCAGCGCTTGAGAGGATTAATAGCCACCAAAGTCCGATCAACCGGCAGTGAATCATCGGTCGAAGCTAAACTTTTAAACCGCCTTGTTGCAAATCAATTGCACCTTCATTGCGCAGAAAAACCGTCGGAGATCCGACGGTTGAATTCCAAGGCGGTGCACTTACTTCATCAAGAGCATGTGCTGAGCCTGCTTGATCGAGCGAGACAGCTTCCGCTGATAGTGAGCCGGGAGACCGGTATACTTACGAGGCAAAATACGACCGTTATCGGTCACATACTGCTTCAGTAGCGTTACATTCTTGAAGTCGATCGCATCAATGGTGAAATCGATTTTCGGCTTCGGGCGGGGCGTGCGGGTCGAAGACGAACGGCGCTTCTTTTCGTCTAGCTTGGTCTTGCGGGGCATAGATTATTTGATTTCGCGATGCAGAGTATGACGACGGAGAAACGAGTTAAACTTCATTTTCTCCACCTTGTCCGTCTGCAACTTCTTGTTGCGGGTCGTTTGATAGCGGCTTGGGGGCTTACCCTCCTTGCGCGCTTCGGTGCACTCAATCGTGACTATTTCGCGAGGCATAAAAATTAATCTTTATCTTTGGCTGCCGGTTTTTCATCCGGCTCGTCGTCAGAATCTTCAGAATCAGAACCAGCGCCACTGTCCACACTCCCCAACGCCCCTAGGCGTCGTTGACGAAGAGCGCCATCTTTCTCCAATTGAGCCTGCGCCTCCACTGTAAAGCGAGTCCAAGGGATCGCTTCGAGGCGGGCTTTGGGAATCGGTTTGGAGGTCAGTTCACAAACACCGTAGGTGTCTTTCTCAATCCTCTTTAACGCTTCCTCAATTTCGTAAATCGCATCTTGATCGGACGACAGCAAACTTAGGGCGAAATCCCGGTCGAAATTATCCGTGCCTGAATCACCCATATGGAGACTGTAGTTCTCCATCTCAGTTTGAGACTCCTTGGCCAAACCGCTCATCTGCTCCCGCAACCGGGAATGCAAATCCAGCAAGTTTTGGTAAAACTTCTTCCACTCAGCTTTGACCCGATCAACTGGAGTCCAAAGCGGACCGGAGCCCGTGTTGAACTTGGCCAGAGGGCGGCCAAGAACTGAAGACGCGCTGGCGGCACCGACTTGACGAGCACGTGCCGCCGGTGGGGCGGGCGCGGCTGGAACGGGCGCTTTGGTCACAATTTTCTTGGTCGAAACCGATGTTTTCGATGTCGAAGCTTTATTGGCGCTCACGATTTTCAACGAGGTTGAACGCTTTAAAAATTTCGTTTCGACAAACCGCCCACTCAGGAGGACGCCGGAACGAAGGCCGCGGAAGCTAGCAAGTGAGCTTCCGATTGCCACAAAAATCTTAGCAAAGCTGTTTTTCATGAACCCGGTTCGAAAAAACTGGCCTCCCACTGGAAAACTTCTGCTTTCCAAGTTGGTCCCGGTGCGCTTTGGGCGCATAACTTCAGGGCACACGATGGATAAACTCCTGCTAATCGATGACGAGGCGGACGTTCAGTATAGTTTTCGCCGAATCTTCGATTCCCCTGACTTGGAACTCCACACGGCGTCCAGTGGAGAAGAGGGTTTGCGCTTAATCTCGAAGCTCAAACCTGACTTGGTGATCTCCGATATCCGGATGGCCGGCATCAACGGACTGGAAACGTTGCGCCGAATCCGCCAATTGGACCCCAAGCTTCTGGTGATCCTGATGACCGCCTACGGCACGACGCAGATGGCGATTGAGGCCATGAAATTGGGCGCCTACGACTACCAATTGAAGCCGTTCGACGTGCCCAAACTTAAGGCATTGGTTGCGAACGCTCTGAAGGCAGCCCGTGATATGCGACAGGCGGTTTCGCTCCAACCCCTGATCGAAGCAGAGGACCAAGAGGTGGGGGTTGTAGGGCGCAGCGACGTCATGCAAAGCGTCTTTAAGCTGATTGGCCAAGTCGCAGCCTCCGAAGCCACGGTGTTGGTGACCGGTGAAAGCGGCACCGGCAAGGAGCTCGTGGCTCGCTCCATTTATCATTACAGCCGGCGCGCTGAGCGACCGTTTCTCGCCATCAACTGCGCGGCAATTCCTGATAATTTGCTCGAATCCGAATTGTTCGGTCATGAAAAAGGGGCCTTTACGGGGGCGACCCAGCAGCGCATTGGCAAGTTTGAACAATGCAACGGCGGGACCCTGTTTCTCGATGAAATCGGAGACATGTCCCCGGCTACACAGACCAAGATGCTGCGGGTGCTCCAAAGTGGCACCTTCGAGCGGGTGGGTGGCAATGAGACCATAAAAGTCGATGTGCGAGTCATTGCCGCCACTAACCGAAATCTCGAAAGCGCAGTGGCGCAGAAGCAGTTTCGCGAAGACCTCTTTTATCGCCTTAACGTCGTCCGGATTCAGATGCCGACCTTGCGCGAACGCCATGGGGACATCCGACTGCTCGTAGACTATTTTCTACGCAAGCTCGCAGGCCCGGGTGGTAAGCCCAAGTCCATTGGTTCCGCGACTCTTTCCGCCCTCGAAAACTACCATTGGCCAGGCAACGTCCGCGAACTGGAGAACGCGCTGCGCCGCGCCACGGTCGTCGCCAAAGGGTTGGCAATCCTGCCGGCTGATTTGCCGACCGAGGTAGCCGCCGGGATCTCCTCGCAACCGAGTGCAGGCCGAAACGAGCCCCCGCCCTCAGCCTCCCCGAGAACGGCAGCCTTGGAAGACGTGTCCGGCCCTCCCCTTGATTTTCAAGGGCTGGCGCAAGCCCTTTTCCGCCTCGCGCGCGCCGACGCAAAATTGAAGGTGATTCCAGCGGTAGAACGCCTGCTAGTGATCGAGGCGTTACGCGAAACCAAGGGCAATCAGGTGCAGTCCGCCAAGCTGCTGGGCATCACCCGAGCGACGTTGCGCAAGCGCATCGAAAAATTCGGCATCAAACAGGAACTGGCCGTAAACTAAGGAACTGCGCACAACCTCTCGTATGGCCATCCCTGTCCTGACCGTTCAGCAGATGCGCACGTGGGAGAACGCCAGTTGGGCCGCGGGCCAACGTGAAGAAGTCGTGATCGCCCACGTCGGCCGGTGGGTGGCGGCCACCATTTTACGCCACGTTGGAGCCTCAAACCGAGTTCTGCTACTCGCGGGGCGGGGGAACAACGGGAATGATCTTCGCGCCGCCATCCCGCACCTGAAAACGCTCACGGTTGACCTGCTCGACGTCACTTCCCCAGCCGAAGCCCAATCGGAGCTGGAACGACTACTGCAGCTGAAACCCGCCCTCATCGTCGATGGGCTTTTTGGCATTGGCTTGAATCGACCGCTCGCTCGGGACTGGTGCCAATTGATTGAAACCATCAACACCAGCGCCTTGCCGGTGCTCGCCGTGGATGTGCCTTCAGGCTTGAACGCTGATTCCGGTGGCAACTTCGGCGCCGTGGTTCTCGCCACCCATACCCTAACGGTTGGCGCGCCCAAGCAGGGCCTGATTCAGGAAGCAGCTGCGGAATCCGTCGGGCACTTGGAGGTAGCGGAGGATGTCAGCCTGCTACCGGGCGTCGAGGAGCTTGTTGGTCAACCTCAAGCAACGGTGGCAGGCCGCGGAACATTTCGCACGTTTTGGACGACGGCGGCAGATTTTGCAGGTTTTCCGCCCGCCCGAAAAACCAGTTCCCACAAAGGCAGTTACGGCCACCTGCTCATTGTTGCCGGCAGTCTCGGTTACCACGGCGCGGCGCTGTTGGCGGCACGGGCAGCCGGCGCGGCACGTCCGGGACTGGTGACCGTCGTCACCTCGCCCGCAGCCTACCCAGCCCTAGCGGCGCAACTCGCCTTCGCAATGGTGCGCCCATGGAGCCAGCCGCTCAATTTGCCAGCCAAGACAACCGCCTTGCTAGTCGGGCCCGGCTTGGCTGGACCTGACGTGCCAGATTGGTTGAGAGCCCAGCTGATTGCGTGGTGGCAAGAGTTGCCACTCCCGCTGCTAGTCGATGCTAGCGCTTTGGATTGGTTGGCCAAGCTGCATCGGGAGTGGTGTGAGCGCCTTCCAGGTAAAGCTTTGGCGCCCGCCAGTGAGTCGATGAACCCACACGCTTGGCTTTCACAAGCCCCCCCTCCGGACGCGATCCGAGTGGTCACGCCTCACCTTGGTGAAGCTGCCCGCTGGTTTCCTCAAAACACTGTGTGCCAAGATCGTTTCTCGACCGCTGAACGCTTGTCACAGGCGACCGGAATTGCAGTTGTCAAAGGAAGCCAAACCTTGGTGCGCGCAAGGGATGGCTCCATCTACGTAAACTCTACTGGCAACCCGGGACTCGCCCAAGGTGGCACGGGCGATGTGCTGGCAGGGTTTACGGCTGGGTTACTGGCCCAACCTGCGCTCCGAGTTGATCCGCTAAGAACCGTGCGATACGCGGTCTGGGAGCACGGATCTGCGGGTGACCGCCTCGAATCTATCCGGCGCAATTGGACGGCAGAAGACCTAGCCGCAGAAATTGGCCGCTGATCGGCGCGACTCCGGGCTTTTGCTGGATCGACCTTTTGCCGCATCTTATGTCCACGCATGGGCAACACGTTCGGCCATCTGTTTCGGATCACAACTTGGGGCGAGTCTCACGGGGGCGGCATCGGCGTCGTGATAGACGGCTGCCCCCCAAACTTGGAACTAACCGAAGCCGACCTCCAACCGGAACTCGACCGTCGACGCCCGGGCCAATCGAGCATTGTCACGCCTCGCAAAGAGTCCGACCAGGTGCAAATTCTTTCCGGCACCTTCGAAGGTCGAACGTTGGGAACCCCCATCAGCCTCGTCGTAAAGAACGAGGATCAACGCTCGGAAGCTTATACCGAGATGGCGACCAAGTTCCGCCCCAGTCATGCGGACTACACCTACCACGCCAAATATGGCCTCCGCGCCTGGCCAGGCGGCGGTCGCACCAGCGCGCGCGAAACCATCGGCCGGGTGGCGGCGGGGGCGATTGCCAAAAAATTGCTGCGTGAACGTTGGGGCGTAGAAGTTTTGGCCTGCGTGACGCAGGTGCAAGCCATCAAAGCGGAAGTGGATCCCGACACCTTCACCCTTGCTCAGGTCGAATCAAACATCGTCCGGTGTCCGAACTCGGCTGTAGCGGCGGAGATGATCCAACTCATAGAACAAAGGCGCGGCGAAGGCGATTCCGTTGGCGGAATTGTGCTGGGCGTAGCCCGCAATGTCCCGGCCGGCTGGGGTGAACCCGTTTTCGACCGACTCGAAGCCGACCTCGGCAAAGCCATGCTGTCGCTGCCGGCTACCAAGGCGTTTGAGATCGGCTCGGGCTTCGCTGGGATTCAGCTCACCGGCCGGCAGCACAACGACGCGATTCGCAATGTGGACGGCAAAGTTCGAACCTTAACCAATCGTAGCGGTGGCGTGCAGGGAGGCATCTCCAACGGCGAGACAATCCACTTCCGAATCGCGTTCAAACCCGTAGCTACGGTCATGCACGAGCAAGAGACGGTAGACGTTAGCTTCGCCAACACCACGCTGAAGGGACGCGGCCGGCACGACCCATGCGTGCTGCCCCGAGCGGTCCCAATGGTGGAAGCGATGACGGCTCTCGTCCTGCTAGACCACGCCTTGCGCCATCAAGCTCAGTGCGCTCACTAGACCTGTCGCCGATTCACTGCTTCCTCAGCGGGCGCTTCTCCCGGGGCAATTTTGACGCTGGGTCAGCCACAATGTTGGTGCCAGGCGTCCAAGGAATTTCCTGACCGTCGAGATAGAGGGTCCGCGGAACCATCTCCACCAAGTGGCCGAAGGCATCAAGAGCGATCGTGCCCGGGAGAAAAGTCACATCGACAAATTCAACCGGCCCAAACGGAAGCGCATTGGTTGAGGGCAGCGAATAGATGCGTCGAAGAGGCGCGTTAGTGAACCGTTCCGGCGCTTTTTCGCCGGGAAACGTAATGCTAACGACATTACTGATCCCAATTAGCAAATGATGCTCGATCCGAAGCACCGGCGTGCCATCCAGTAGGCGATCTTGAGTCACTACCCACGGACCGCCCTTGCGACGACTGGCCGCACACGCACCGTAGAACGTTACGTAAAGGAATAGGGTCGCAAAAAAAATACCCACGAACGCCCTCGCGGCTTTAGTTCCATCTCGATTCACGCAGGCCAAAGGTAATGCGGACGGGTGGCGAAGCCAGCGCTGCTTCTCAGCTTCAAGGAAAAGGTTTTCGCTCGGGCCAGCTCTTGCCGCGGATTCGGACTTTGTTAGCGTTCCAACCGCATGAGAATTTGTCTCGGGTCCCTCGGTTTGCTAATGGCTTTGGGCGTCGCCACGGCGGCAGAGCAACTGTTGGACTTCACCTCGACGCCCGCTGGCAAACTACCGGAAACGTTCAAGACGTTCGTGGCTGGCGAGGGGCCTCCACCTGATTGGCAGATCGTGATGGAAGATGTGCCCAGTGAATTGCCACCTGTCTCAGCCAATGCGAAGGCGAATAATCGGCGTTCAGTGCTAGCCCAGCTTTCGCGGGAAAAAATCGACGAACGCTTCCCGGTGGCCTTCTACAACGGTGACATCTATGGCGATTTCACCTTTACGACCCGCTTCAAGCTCGTCGAAGGCTCCGGAGAACAGATCGCCGGGGTAGTCTTCCGACTCCAAGACGAGAAAAATTTCTACGTTGCCCGGGCCAACGCGCTTGATGGCAATGTGCGCTTCTACAAGTTCGTTAACGGGGAGCGCACTACCCCGGTGGGAAACAATCTGAAAGTCGCGAAAGACGTCTGGCACGAACTACAGGTCGAATGCACCGGTAATCGGGTGATTGTCCGACTCAACGGAAAGGAAGCCATACCACCGCTGAATGACAATTCGTTTTCGACCGGTAAACTGGGCTTCATTACAAAATCCGACGCGGTGTCCTACTTCGCGGATGCAAAGGTCGTCTACCGACCGATCATCACCTTGGCTCAGTCGCTCGTCCAAGCAACGCTGGCCGACCAACCGCGCTTGTTAAACTTGCGCGTCTATGGCTCTACTCCACAAAAAGCGACTCTTCATGTGTTAGCCGCCAAAGAAGTAAAAGATTTGGGCCTAGCAGCGACAGACTTGGAATCAAAGGTCCTCGCAGAAAATCAACTCTACGTAGGAAAGACACGCTCAGCGTTCATCGTAACAGCCCCGGTCCGGGACCGAAATGGCGAAGCCATGGGAGTAGTCCAGTTTTTCCTCAAGCCCTTTACCGGTCAAACTGAGGCTAACGCCGCAGCCCGGGTTGAAGTCATACTTAAGGCTATGCAACTAAGAGTCGGTGCAGCGCGAAGCTTGGTCGAAGATTGACCATAGCAGCCACCTACAAAACCTTCTCTCTCGAGGGAATATTTTACGAATTAAACCACGCGAAGCGCGGATCTGTCCCAAGTCGGTGAGCTCAAGGAAAAATCGCGCCACCCGATCGCGATTAAGTTCTATGGCATGCAAGCTTAGATGGCAACGCTACCCTGCTATGACCGTCAAGTTGCGCCGTTTTGATCAATTGATAACAAAAAGCGGCACCCAGAGCGGGGGCCGCTTTTTAACTATCCAGAATTAAGCCAGCACCGCAACCCTACTTGGCGACGAGCACAGAGTTGAGCTTAAGCTGAAGGCGGGACTGCTTGCGAGAGGACCTACCGCCCTTGATGACGTTCCGCTTGGCGGCTTTAGCGAAGGCCGAAACAGCCTCCTTATAAGCGGCGCCAGCGGCGTTGGCATCTCCACTAGCAACCGCTTCTAGAAATTTCTTTTCGGATGTTTTGACCTGCGATTTGACGGAGCGATTGCGGGCGGTGCGTCGTTCGGACTGGCGGGCCGCTTTAGCGGCTGACTTCGTGTTCGGCATATCTGTTAGCTCGAAAAAAATTGAAACCAGACCTTATCGGCAGAGGGTGCGTTGTCAACGGCTTGTTGAAGACTCCTTTAGCCACGGGCACTGCCCTAGCTTCGGGTGAGTGGGCAGCCGGCGAGCGACATGAGTCATGGCGGTGTTAGTTGAGTTTGAGTTCGAAAGTCCACCGGGGATTGGTAATCGAGGGCGCGGTGGCCCCGCGCCCGCTTGCGGCAGCGCCCTCTCTAGGGCCGCCAGCGGAGGGGGGCGAGGGAGTTCGCCCATGGCCCCGCCGCCGCAGTGATGGCGGCAGCGGTCCAGGACTTCCGCCACGTCGAGCCAGCCCTCGGCCGTGTCCGCGGAGGCAATGTCCGCCACCCAGACCGGGCTGGGCTTGCCCCGGCACCGCCCGTTCCCACAGCCAGCGAGTCACCCGCGGACTGCCGTAAAGTCGGCTGGCCGCCCGGGCCTGTCGGATCAGCGCGAGCAGCTCGGCGTTGCCATGCGCCCGCCGGCTCGGCAGACGGGCGGCCCAAGCGTGGTAGCCGCTGCGCGTGACGCGCAACGCCGCGCACAACTCGGCGATGGAGTGTTCGCCTTGCATGGCTTTTATCCGGGCAAACCGTTACCGGGCGGTTCGGAGAGGAGTCTCAAGGTTTTTTGGATGTCCCGCTGGAGCCGGCGGTTCTCCGCTTGGAGCGCCTCGAACGTAAGGGCCACCTAACCGGCGGACAGTTGCTGGAACTGCCGCTTCCAGACCTTGAGGCTCTGCTCATTGAACCCCAGCTCGGCGGCGATCTGGCGTGCGGACCTCCCGCTCACCAGCCAGTGCTCCACCGCCTGCCGTTTGAAGGCTTCGTCATACCGCTTGGCTTAGGCTTTGGCTTGGTCGTTCATGCGTGTGCTTTCCAGATCCCCACTCACACGACACCTGTCCACCAAACCGAAGCAAGGGCATAACGAAAAAGCGCCCCCGGATAACCGGAGACGCTTTGCTATTTGACCCTGAGTGGGAGCGATCAGTAAACCGTGGTGGATTCTTCTTCCACGACTGGTGACTTAAGCTCAGAGCAGGTCAACGTGACCTTTTGGCGAGCATCGCCAGCCTTCGAACCCTTCACGATGATCGTGTAGGTAAAGGACTGCTTCGACTTGAGCACGGCAACCGCCGGGAAGCTGACCTTTTTACCACTAACAGTGCCTTGAGCCGAGCTCACTGGAGCTGTTTCGTCGTCGCTCTCATAGGCGGTGACCAAATTGGTCAGATCAGCATTTCCTTGGTTGGTAACGCGAATCGTATAGGTGGTAGTTTCGCCGATTTGAATTGGATCGGGATCGTCAACCACTTCTAGCAACACACCAGGAACACCCTTCCAGACGGTGCAAGCTTCAGCATTTTCGCGCAGACCTTCCTTGGTGGAAATGCTCGCAGCATTGCACCAGCGGCCAATTTGCGAGCTGGTCAGAACCACCTCGAAGCTCTTGCTCTCACCCGACTTGAGGGTGCCGACATTCCAAGTTGCAGTATTGCCCGTCACAGTCGCCCCTTGGGCGCTGACGATGCGCGTCTGCGAAGGAGCGGTATCAGTTACCACGACGCCGGTGAGATCCGTGTCACCCGTGTTGGAGGCCTTAACGGTGTAGGTGGCCTGCTTATTGACGAGCTGTTCGCCAATCCCCGATTTTTCAAGTTTCAAGCCAGGCTTAACCACCAAGGTGCAAGCATCATCTTGGACGCTAGCCGTGTTGGAGGCCGTGGCGACGGCTACGTTGCAATGCCGACCGCGCTCAGCTGCCTTGAGGGTGACCGGAATCGTCTTGGAAGCGCCGGGAGCGAGATCACCAACCGTAGTCGGGATTTCGCGGACGCCGCCTAGACCCGCCGGAACTTTATCGGTCACGACCACGTTCTTAGCCACCGCGGTGCCGACGTTTTTGACAACGATGTTGTAAGCCACATCGCTCCCGAGTTGAGCAACTTCAGGCCCTGTCTTGTCGATGGCCAATTGCGGACGACCAACGACGGTCTTGGCGCAAACTCGGGGATCAGCCTTCACCGTAGCGCAGGAGGCCAAGGTGCCTTCACGGTCCGGCTTCACGGTTACTTTAAGCGATTTGGATTCGCCGGCGTCCATGTTTCCCAAATTCCACACCAGCGTGTTACCGCTGACGGACGCTTGGGGTTCAGTGCTTACCAACGAGCAGCCGTCAGGAATTTGGTCAGTGACCACCACGTTGCCGGCGCAGCCAACGGCCATTGGCTTGAGCTCATAGGTGAACGGTTCGCCGAGGGTTGCTTCAGCGGGCATGGTCTTGGTCATGTGAACCAAGCCGCTGTTGATTACCGAGCAGTTCGCGACCGGAGCCGGAACGGGGGCGGGCTTTACTTGAGCAACCACAGGAGCCGGTTCACCGCTACTTTTGAAATAGGGGGAACGGCCCGTATAGAAGTCACCAACGATGACTTCGAAATTTTGGCGCTCGCGCACCTGTTGCTCACTGCGGGTGCTTTGCTGAGCATTCGCAGGAGCGACTGCAGCCATCGCCGCGAGAGCGGCGAGGAGTCCGCAAGCCAGCGGTTTAAGGTTAGTTTTATTCACTCTCATGTATGCAATTGTGTGTGGTTTCAGGAAAATCGTTGATGACACCTGCCATCAGCGGCCACAACGAGGGGTGTAATTTAGGGCACAGAAACTCCTCGACGGGCCTCACGAGGTCGCACCGCACAGCGCGATTGTCAAGTCAGCGGTCGGAACAACAAAGAATTGGAGCGGGCGAAGGGAATCGAACCCTCGTAACCGGTTTGGAAGACCGGCGCTCTACCATTGAGCTACGCCCGCAGCGATTTGAGTAGCTAACCGTTCACAGGCTTCGACTGCAAGCGATTGCTTAAATTTGAAGCATTTTTGCGGGTTCCGATTTTAGTAAATCCGTCCCACCAGTGGGTAGAATAGCCGCTACGGCAAGTTGCCGGGCAAGTTGAATTGCAGCTTCCATGCTGGAGGAATCGGCGATTCCTTGGCCCGCTATATCAAACGCTGTTCCGTGATCCGGTGAAGTGCGCACGAAGGGCAAGCCCAAGGTCCAATTCACTCCAGTCTCGAAAGCAACCATCTTCAATGGAACCAATCCCTGATCGTGATACATCGCCACCACCGCCTCAAATTCACCCCGATACACTCGGTGAAAAAGGGTGTCCGCAGCAAAGGGCCCCTGACAATCAAAACCCGCCTCTTGCGCCGCGGCCACGGCCGGCGCGATGATGTCGAGCTCTTCTCGCCCCATTCGGCCACCTTCGCCCGCGTGGGGATTTAACCCGCAAACGGCGATTCGTTGTTTTGGTAAACGCAGCAGTCGGCAAGCTTCGGTAGCACGCCGGACCGCTTGCGTGACCATTGCCTGAGTGAGTGAGGCCGCGACGTCCTTCAGCGGAACGTGAGTGGTCGCCAGCGCAACCCGCAGCCAGCGGCCGCGATCATCACATCCCAAGAGCATCATGGTCGTGTAGTAGGCGCCTGCCAATTCACTCAAGAATTCCGTTTGCCCGATGAAAGGATGCCCGCTGCGAAGAATCGCTTCTTTGCTGACTGGCGCGGTAACCAACCCCGCAAACTCGCCCGCCAAGCATCGACGGCCGCCTTCAGCCAGCCAACGGACGGCGGCTAACGCGGATTCTGAGTCGCCGCACGGGAGCCCCTCGGGCAGAAGGACTTCATCCGGACTGAGCAGATAGAGCCGGCTAAATTCGGTGGCTCGGTTGGCCCACTCGGCCAATTCTCCATCGATGCCCAGAAGCCCGCAGTAATGTCGCGCCACGGCCCGGTCTCCAATGAGAACATAGCGAGTGTCAGGCTCGACTCCGAGTTGCCGGGCGACCGCCTTAAACGCCACTTCGGGCCCAATGCCGGTGACGTCACCCAGCGTAATGCCAAGCGTGAGCATGTGGTTCCGGTCGAAGGATCTCAGAAGTAAGCCACAAACTGCTTAACGCGCAGGCGATTGATCCAGCCTTTGCGGAGCCGATCCCGCTCTTCATTGCGTAAGGTTCCCTCCACATCTTGTCGGACTTCGCTCAGCGGCAGTATGCCGGCAGCCTTCTTCTCCTCCACTTTCACAATGAAAATTGCGCCCTCAACCTCGATGAGCTCACTCAGGCCGGAGGATTCAGGTTTAAAGACCCAAGTGCGCAGCTCTTTGCGGAGGTCCGCGTCCTTATTTTCCACCCAGCCGCGGTCGCCGCCCTTGAAACGGCGCGCATCATCGGAGACTGAATCGGCCACTTGGGCAAATTCTTCGCCCCCAGTGAGTCGCGCCAAGGCCGCCGCGGCAATCTTACTCGATTCGCCAGCCGAATGGCGCGACTTGTCGATGAGGATCATTCGAATCTTCGCCCGCTCGCCGACCCGGTATTTTTCAGAGTTCTCAGCGTAGTGTTTTTCGATCTTTTTCGGGGAAACGACGATGTTCTGGTTGATGTTTTTAACCGTCATCTGAGCGATCACAAACTGGTCGCGTTGATCCCGGCGCCAGCTCTCGTAGGTCTGACCTCGGAGCCGCAGCGTCTTGGTCAGGGTGAGCCGGTCGCCAAACTCATCTTTCATCTGTTTGTCGACGATTTCGTCGATGATGCTTTCTGGAAGGTTGTAACCCTTGGTTTCAAATTCCCGGACGATCAATTCCCGTTCGATCAACTGTTCCAGAACATCTTTTTGTATCTGGCTGGCGCGCCGATCGAAGTCTGCGTCGTCACGGGTCAATCGTCGCGCCGCTTCCAAGGGACGCATGCTGGCCGAGCGCACGTCATCAAAGGTTATTACAGATCGATTTACTACCGCAGCCACGCCGTTCAGCAACAGCGTCTGCGCGCAGGCCGGGCCCACGAATAGCCCGGCAATACCCGCTACCAAACCCAGACGAATCCACTTCATGGGGAGACGGTAGGAAAGCGCGTCGTGACTGTCCATGGCGGTTACATGGCCCGACTAAACTGCGGAGCCGGATAAACTGCCCCAGCCTAGCTAGGGACTAGTTTCGATCCAGAATCTCATTTACCGAGACTCCCCGAAGATCGAAAAGCCGACGGATCGTGTCTTCAATGAGGTTATTGGGACAACTGGCTCCCGCCGTGATCCCAACGGTCGCTTGGGCCGCCACCGGATACCAATTGGGGGTCGAGACCTCTTGGGCGATGTGCTGGTTCCAGTGCTCGATGAGTTGGGCAGACTGCATCTTGGCGGCGTTCTTGATAAAATAGGTCGGCAGCACTTTTTCGCCCATTTCGGCCAGATGCGACGTGTTCGAAGAGTTGTAGCCGCCCACCACAATCAGGAGGTCCATCGGCTCCATGAGCATTTTTTGCAGCGCATCCTGCCGATCTTGGGTCGCCCCGCAGATCGTGTCGAACACCCGAAAATGATCGGCCACGGCCCCCAACCCGAAGCGTTTTTCCATGGCCGTCCGGAACCGCCGCTGAACCTCTTCCGTTTCGCCACGCAACATCGTCGTCTGGTTGGCCACTCCGACCGCATTGAGGTGCAAATCAGGGTCAAATCCCGGCGAACAGGCCCCTTTGAAGCGGGCCAAAAATTCCTCCTTATCCCCCCCGTTCAGGATGTAATTGCAGACGTAGTCGGTTTCTTGGAGGTCAAAGACAACGAGGTAATGGCCGGTGCCGTTGGCCGTGGCTTGGGACGTCGTGGCTTTGGTTTCTTCATGCTTCGCCTTGCCATGAATGATGCTGGTGACGCCGTCCTTGCTGTATTGGCGGACCCGTTTCCACACACTCATCACGTCCCCGCAGGTCGTATCAACCGACTGGCACCCGATCGCCTCCAGTTTGCGCCGCGTGGCCACTTCGGTCCCGAACGCAGGAATGATCACGACGTCGGTCGCAGTAAGATTGAGCTGAGCCAACTCCTCATCGGTCGGCTTCGGCGGAATTGAAACAATACCCAAGTTGCGAATCTGATCATTCACCTCGGGGTTGTGAATGATTTCGCCCAAAAGGAAAATCCGAGTCGGCTCTGGAAACACTCGGCGGGCCGCGTAAGCGAGGTCAATCGCTCGTTCCACCCCGTAGCAAAAGCCGAACTCCTTGGCCAATTTAATGGTCAGGCCACCGTGGGCCAGCACGCCCCCACCGGCTCGGATGCGTTCGACTAGTTCGCTGCGATAATGCGCCACGACTTGCGCCGAGACGGCTTCCATCACATCGGGACGCCGCAAGTTTACTTTTTTGGGCGGGGCGAGGGGCGCTGCAGGAGCGACGTTTGACATTGCGGCGCGCAGTCTAATCGAGGAACCCGCACCGTCGAGGGCGTTGTCAGGCTGCTTAGTAATTCCGAGGTCCAAAAACGCCAAATACCCACATCGTCCAGCCAACCGACAGCCGTCTCACTCCACCAACCACGCCACGATTGCCTTCTGCGTATGCAGTCGATTTTCGGCTTCGGTGAAGATCGTATCGGCGTGCGCCTCCACGGTCGCCTCGTCAATTTCCTTGCCGCGGTAGGCCGGCAGGCAATGCATCACCAGTGCGTTGGGCTTGGCCAGTTTCACCAAGTCGGCGTTGATCTGGTAACCGGTGAGCTCCTTCAGCCGTTGGGTTGACTCGGATTCCTTGCCCATCGACACCCACACGTCGGTGTAAAGCAGGTCCGCTTGCCGGGCCGCGAGATTCAGGTCCGTGAGCAGTTCCAACATGCCCGCGCCAATGGACAGCCGTTCGACTACTTGATCGGCCGAGTAGCCCGACCAAGGCAGCGCGCTGCCAGCCGAAGCCCGTTTCACAATGGCTTCATCGGGCCAATACGCTTTGGGCGCCGCCAACCGCAGGGTGAAACCCAAGCGGGCCGCTGCCCAAAGCCACGACACCGGCACATTGCACGCCGCGTCCCCCACAAACGTCACCGTCTTGCCCGTGATGCTTTCGCCGCGCTGTTCCTCGAAGGTGAAAATGTCCGTCAGAATCTGGCACGGATGCTCGTCATCGGTGAGCGCATTGACCGTGGGAATTTTGGCGTAGGCCGCAAAATCCACCACGTCGCTCTGGGCAAACGTCCGGATCACCGCCCCGTGGATCATCCGACCGAGCACGCGGGCGGTGTCCTTGATCGGTTCGCCGCGCCCCAACTGAATGTCACTCGCATTGAGAAACATCACGTTGGCACCCAATTCCCGCAGCCCGACTTCGAAGCTCACTCGGGTGCGCGTCGAAGATTTGCTGAAAATCAGCGCCCACGTTTGGCCCAGCAGCGGTTTCGCGTGCGTGGTGCGATTGCGTTTGAAGTCGGCCACCCGGTTCAAGATGGCCCGCAGGTCGGCTCCGGAAAGCGCTTCAAGACTCAGCAAATGTTTCATCATTCGGTTCGACGGTGGCGAAAAGCTGTGGATAAAAGCGAAACGCCGGGGTTTGTGAATTCAAAACATTGTGAAATCGCGGCCGCGCAAGCCGACGCTCCGGCTCCGGCTTGCGCGGCGGTGGCAATTCCTGCCATCAAGATTCATGCA
>CAIJLV010000062.1 GCA_903821635.1 uncultured Verrucomicrobiota bacterium
GTTCCAAATGCTGCGGGCCAGCACCAAGACAAAGAACGTTCCCATCTTCGGCCTCAGCGTGAAAACCGCCGCCGAGGAACAAGCGCGCGCGCAGCAGGCGGGTTTCAGCGCCGTGATTACCAAGCCTATCGACTTCGAGGATCTGAAGTCGAAGGTCGCCCGCGCCCTGCACCTTGATACGTCCTACAAATACTTCGAACACCGGGACGGGATCGTCGTGCTCAAACTCCCTGCCCTGTTCACCCCTTCCGTCGCCAACGAAGTCACCCTCCACCTGCGCAACAAAGTGGCCGAGGCGGTCGACTCAGGCCTCGATCGGTTGGTGCTGGACCTCAGCCAGCTCAAAACTGCCGATGTCAGCGTGATCAAACTGGGGCTCACCGCGATGCAGATGTGCATGGATTTATCACTCAAACACCGCGTGATCGGGTCCGACATCGTCTCCAAGGAATGTAAGAACTACGAAGAATCGAAGGACTGGCGCTTTGTCAGCTCGTTTGAAGAGGCGGTCGCGGCCTTTAAGCAGGGCTGAAAACGGCAAATGCGCAGTTCAGGGCTGCCCAAACGTGGCGGCGGCTGGAAAGCGGGGTATCAGATGCACCTCAGACTGATCGTCATATTCGGTTTGGAAATTGCCGGCAGTGGGCTCGCCCCAGCGGCTTGTGCGGCGGGCTACCTGCGCACCCAAGGCCCGAGTCCCATCCGTTTTGCCGGCCAGCGTCCCCCGCCCATTGCCCGGCCGGAGCTGCCGCCGTTGGCGTGGGGTGACGAAGTGGACCAACCACCGGTTCCCCGTTCGTGGGTGGCTCCCCATTTACCCGCAGAAGCTCAAGTGGCGGTCGCTGTGGGCCCTGAAATTCCGGCCCCGGCGAGCGCCGAACCAACCAGACCTCAAGCCCCTCCGGCCGAACTGCTCCCCGTGGCTCCGGGGGCCCAACTGCCAAGCAACCCGGAGTTCAACGCTCCGGGGCTTACCGCCCCCCTTTCGCCTGGAATGCTGCTGCAATTTTTCCGTCATCCCGGCAGTGCTTCCCCGGCCGGCGAAACCAGCGTGGTGACGCCGCTGCAATTTACCCCGGCGCCACCGCCCCCGCGTTCGAGTTCGGCCACGTTCACTCACGACTAAATTTCGATGCCAGCTTGCTCCTCCATTTGGCGGGTTTTAGCCCGGGGCTTCCGAACGACGTGGACGCTCGGGGCAGCTTGGAGTGTCAGCCTCAACCTGCTGGCGGCGTCCCCCCCGGCCGACGCGCCCCCCGTCCCGCCCAGCCCGGGAAGCGCCGTTCCCGAGGAGGTGAACCAAGCCTTGCGCGAGCGGCAGGAAGTGCTGGTGTCCTCGAACTTGCTCAGCTCGCCGATCTTGGATGCGAGCCGGTTTCGGGTCGAGAAAGCGGAGCAGTTACTCACGATTGCCCGCCAACAGCGGCTGCGCCAGGAACTCAATAACGCCAAGACCAATCTGGTCAGCCTGCTCACCGGAGAAGCCCCCAGCGAGATCAAGCGTTCGGCGATCTTGGAGCTCGCGTTGCTGGCGCAAGACGAGGGCGAATTGGTCCGGGCGCAGCAGATTTTTTCCCAGTTTCTGAGTAAATTCCCGGAAGACGCCAGTGTGCCGGAAGTGCTGATGCGCCAAGGATTGCTGTTCCGGCAGATGGGCGCGCCCAATTCGGCCTTGTCCAAGTTTTTCGCGGTGATGAGCAAGGCGATCAACATCCAGGCAGACCAGATGGAGTATTACCAACACTTGGTCCTCCAGGCGAAGACGGAGATCGCCGACACCTATTACGCCCAAGGCCGGCACACCGACGCGGCCGACTATTTCAACCGCTTGCTGCGCTCAGATGAACCAGGCCTGAATCGCCCGGCCATCCGCGCGAAACTGATCCATTGCCTCGTTGAGACCGAAAAATTCAACGACGTCGTCACCCAAGCGACCGCCCTACTGACTGAGGCTCCCCACTTCAAAAAAGCCGCCGAAGTCCGTTACGCGTTCGCGCAAGCGTTGCGCCGGATCGGCCGCCATCAGGAGGCGTTGCAACAGGTGTTCATTCTGCTGCAAAGCCAAGAATCGAGCGCCGGCGAAGATCCTCAAGCCTGGGACTACTGGAGGTTACGGACCGGCAACGATCTCGCCAACCAGCTTTACACCGACGGCGATTATCTCGGTGCCCTCCAGATTTACCAAAAGCTGATCACCCTCAATCCAACCCCCGCGTGGCAGGTGCCGGTCTGGTATCAGATCGGGCTGAGCTTCGAACGCCTCCAGCAGCCCCAAAAAGCCTTGGAAGCCTTTGAGCAGGTCGAAAAACTGGGCCAGAGCGCCCAGCGAACCTTGGCGACCCAAAACCTCGCCACCGTCATCGAAATGGCCGGTTGGCGGCGGCAACACCTCACGTGGACAGGCAAGGCGACGACCGCCACCCGCGAACTGACCGCGAGCCCCGCCCAAATCCCGCCGGGGGTGCCCGCCCCCACCCCAAAATGAGCGATCTAAGCGCCATTCGGAAAGACCTTGAGGCCCACTTGGACCTTTGCCGCGAGGTGCTGGCGCTCATTGAGCGCGAAGCCATCGCCTTGCGCGACGCGGAAACCGGCGTTCAATTCGGCTTCTTCCAAGAAAAGAAAACCCTGCTGGCCCGGCTCGAACAATCGGTTGAAGCCCTGAAATACCGGCGCCAAGAATGGGCCGCTGTGCCGCTGCCGCAACGCGCCCAGCACCGCGACATCGACAACCTGCTGCGCCAAAACCAAGACCTGATCATGAAAATTATCGTCTTGGACCGGGAGAATGAGCAAAATCTCCTCCGCCGTGGCTTGGTGCCCTCGCGCCATCTGCCTCCGCCGAACCGACAACGTCCCCACTTCGTGGCTGACCTCTATCGCCGGCAGTGCCCGGGAGCTTCGACTTCTCCCGGTCCGGAGGAGCTTTCTGTCGAGGGTGGGGCCTGATCCAATCACGAGCAATTTGGCCGATGCCGATCGAGAAAATTATGATCCTCGAGGACGATCCGTTCGTTCGGAAAGTCCTCGAACAGCAGCTCCGAATGCGACGCTACGACGTCTCCACCGCCGGCACTTTGGCCGAGGCGGAGGAGTTGGTCGCCCGCGATAATTTCGACCTCGCCTTCATGGACGTTGGCCTGCCCGACGGGGAAGGCACCGACCTGCTCCGAAAGCTCCAGCCGCGAGCGGTCAAACCGCTCGTCGTCGTCATCACTGGCCATGGCTCGATTGAGTCCGCCGTCAGTTGCATGCGCGATGGCGCGTTCGACTACATCATCAAGCCGTTTTCTGCGAACCAGATCGAGGTCGCCCTGCGCAAAGCCGAGGAACTCACCCAGCTGATCAAGCTGAACCGTTTTCTCAGTCACGACGAAAGCCCGGAATCTGGCTACGAACTACTCGGCCGCAGCGCGGCAATGGAAGACCTGCGTCAACTCATCCGCAAGGTGGCCCGCACCCAAGCGACAGTGCTCATTCAGGGCGAAAGCGGCACCGGCAAGGAACTCGTCGCCCGGGCGATTTACCGTGAAAGCCCCCGGGCCAATTCGCCCTTCATCAAGGTCAATTGCGCCGCGATCCCCGAGAACCTGATCGAGAGCGAATTTTTCGGCCACGAGAAGGGCGCCTTCACCGGGGCGCTCAGTAAACGCGAAGGCCGCTTCGAGCTAGCCCACGGCGGCACCATCCTCCTCGACGAAGTCAGCGAGATTTCCCCCCAGGTGCAGGCCAAACTCCTGCGCGTGCTGCAAGAGCGGGAACTCGAACGGGTCGGCGGCAACCGCACCATCAAGGTGGATGTCCGCGTGCTGGCCACTACGAACCGCAACCTCGAACAGAGTATCGACCGGAAGGAATTTCGGCAGGATCTCTACTTCCGTCTGAACGTCGTCCCGATCCTCGTGCCCCCCCTGCGCGAACGGCTCGAAGACGTCCCCTTCCTCGCGGGTCAGTTCCTGAAACGATTCGCCCGCAAACACGGCGTCCGCGTGGCGGGTATCGGCGATTCCTGCCAGCGGGCGCTCCAAAATCATTCGTGGCCGGGCAATGTGCGTGAGCTCCAAAACGTCATCGAACGCGCCGTCATCCTATGCAGCGAAGGTGAAGAATTGCAGGTGGAACATCTAGGGTTTGCCAGCCCCGCAATCAGCCTGCCGCCCGCCCTCATCACCTTTGCCGCCTCCACCGTCCTCCCGGCGGGCGAAGCGCCCGCCAGCGGACACGAAATCATCTCCCTCGCGGAGCTCGAAAAGCAGCACATCCTGAAGACGCTGGACCACTGCGACAGCAACCGGACGCACGCCGCCCGCAAGTTGGGGATCAGCATCCGCACCCTGCGGAACAAGCTGCACGAATACGGGGTCTCCGGCCGGGATGACACCGACGTCGGCCCGGAGTAAATCCGCCCCGCTCGGCAGCCTCCCTAACCGTCGGGTTAACGAGCGGCGGCCGACTGGTTTTCCACCCGATAGAGCTTCGTCTTCGAGCGCAGTAGCAAGCTATCGCCGGTGACGGCGGGTGAGGCCATGAACCCGTCCCCAAGCGCGTTTTTGGCGACCACGCGAAACTGTTTTCCCGCCGCGATAACCGAGGTGTTGCCCGCCTGATCGAAGCAGTAGATCCGCTGGCCGGCCACCAACGGCGAGGCGGAAAATTCGCCCCCCAACCGTTCGCTGTAATGGATGGTTCCCGAGCGGGCGTCCATGCAGGTCAGAATCCCGTTGTCGGAGACCATGTAAACTTCGTCTCCCACTAGGGCGGCCGAGGGTTTTTGCGGCGCCTGCCGGGTCACTTTCCAAGCCACATGAGTCTGGGTCACATCGCCCGAGCCACCCGGCCGGATCGCCCAGAATTCGGGCTTCATGAAACCGGTCGCGAGGTAGATCAAGCCGTGGCCGTAAACCGGCCGGGTCACGTTGGAGAATCCTGGAATCTCCAGCCACCACAGTTCCCGGCCGGTTGCCGGGTCAAAGCCGCTGAGCCGAAAGGCCCCCATCGAAATGAGTTCCTCGCGCCCGTTGACCCGGATCACCTCGGGCGTGTGGTAGGCTTTTTTCAGATCCAGCGCCTTGCCCTCGAGTTGGGGACCGTTGCTGCGGGGCGTGGTCCAGAGCCGTTTCCCGGTGCGTTTATCGAGCGCGGTCACATACCGCTCCACCGTGCCGTCACAGGTCAGGATCAGTCGGTCGCCATGCAGGATCGGCGAGCTTCCAGGACCGTTCTGACCATGGTCATGCGGCAGTTCGGTATTTTTCCAAATCACCGCGCCCGATTCACTGTCGAGACACGCGGCGCCATACCGGCCAAAGAAAAAATAAACCCGCCCTGCTTCAATCACCGGCGTCGGGGAGGCGTGACTGTTGAGTTGGTGAATCGGCTCGATCGTCGCCACTTGGAAGAGTTCCAAGTCGTGGCGCAAACGGCCTGAGTCGGTGGCCACACACACGGCCCGCAAGGAATGTCCCGCTTCTGTGGCCGTGGCCAGCCAAGTGCGATTACCCCAGATCACCGGCGACGACCAACCAGTCCCCGGAAGGTCCGTCTGCCACGCCACATTGTTGGTTTCACTCCACGAAACCGGGAGGTGTTTTGCAGCGGTTGAGCCATCTCCATTCGGCCCGCGAAACTGCGGCCACGCGTCCGCTCCGCCGACGACAGACACAGCCAGCGTCCAGAGGGGGAACCAAAGTCGGCGAATCATCTCCCTACCCTCGCTGAGGCCGGCTGAAGCGTCCATCCCCAGCACGGTTGTAGGTCGCGTTTTCCACCGGCACCGTCTACCTCTATTCCCAGTGTAACCGCTCCGTAACCTTTCGGTCATTTCCGCCATGATGCGTTTTACCGTGTCCCTCTGGGGCACCGCTGTGGCCGGCTGGTTGGCTCAAGCCGAGCTACCTCCAAGCGCCCGCGACCTCTTCTCCCTCCAGCAAGTCTGGGAGGTGAAGCTCTCCTTCCCCGCCGGCCAGTGGGAAGCCCTCGAACCCAAAGGCGGAGGCGGCGGCATGTTCGGCGGACCTCCCGGCGGTGGTGGACCCGGACGCGGCCCGGGCGGCCCGGGCGGCTTCAATCCCGCCCGCTTTATGACGCCGATGTGGATGAACGCCCTCGACCAAAACAAGGACGGCGCCGTCGCGAAGGGCGAATTCTTTGCTGCTTTCAACCGCTGGTCCACCGAGTGGGACCCCAAAAAGGAAGGCCACCTCACCACCGACAGTATCCGTGAGGGCATGAACAAAAGCCTCGCCGCGCCCGGTGGTCCCGGGGGGGGCTTCGGCCCCCGACTGCTGGCTGCGGAAGGCCAACGCAACGGCCTGAGCGGCGCCGCCGGCATGACGTTCGAATACGTCCATGCGGACCTGGAGCTCGCCGGGACGCGCCTGACCAACGTCGCCGTCCGCTACAAGGGCAACGGCACCTTCATGGGGGCGCGGATGTCGGACAAGAAGTCGCTAAAGGTGGACCTTAACGAGTTCGTGAAGGGCCAGAAGCTCGCCGGCGTCGGCAAGCTCAACCTCCACAACAACACCACCGACGCCTCGTGGATGAACGAGCCGCTCTCCTATGCGCTTTACCGTGCGGCCGGCGTGCCCGCGCCTCGGACTAGCTACGCGCGCGTCCGCGTCAACGCCCCGGGTTCGCACGACAACACCTATCTGGGTCTCTATTCCATAGTCGAGAACCCCGACAACAACTGGGCCGAGGCCAACTTCGGCACCAAAAAGGGCGCCCTCTTCAAGCCGGTCACGCCCACCCTCTTCAAATATCTCGGCGCCGACTGGAAGGCTTACAACCAGATCTACGACCCGAAGAACGACGTGACGGAGAAGCAGAAACGGCGCGTGCAGGACTTCGCCAAGCTGCTCACCGACGCCAACGACGCCGACTTTGCCCGCCGGCTGTCCGAATTCCTCGACGTGGACGAGTTCAGCCGTTTCATGGCCGTCACGGTCTGGCTCAGCACGCTCGATTCCATCCTGACGCTCGGCCAGAACTACGTCGTTTACCTGCATCCCAAGACCGACAAGTTCCAGTTCGTGCCGTGGGATCTCGACCACTCGTTCGGCAACTTCGGCATGCAGGGCGGACAGGAGGAACGCGAGCAACTGAGCATCCATAAGCCCTGGTCCGGGGAAAACCGTTTCTTCGAGCGCGTCATGGGTGTGCCCACGGTGAAGGACGCCTACTTGGCCCGCCTGAAGGAATTCCAGGGCACGATCTTCCAGCCCGAACGCCTCGCCAAGCAGGTGGACGACGTGGCCAAGGTGATCCGCGACGCCGTGAAGGAGGAATCATCCGAGAAGCTGGAGCGCTTCGACAAGGTGGTCGCGGGCGAGTCCGTGGCCATGATGTTCGGTGGCGGCGGCCCGCGCGGCGGCGACCGTGGTCCCGGCCCCGGTGGCCCGGGCGGCGATCGCGGTCCCGGCGGCGGACGCGGACCGGGTGGCCCCGGCGGCTTTGGCTTCGGCCAACCGCCCAAACCGATCAAGGGCTTCGTGAAAGCGCGTCACGTGTCCGTCGCTGACCAATTGGCCGGCAAGTCGGAGGGCCTGCCCCTCGGCGGGAGAGGTGGTCCTGGTGGTCCTGGTGGTCCTGGTGGACGCGGCGGCGGTCGGGGCGGCTTTGGCCCCGGCATGTTCCTCGCCCAGCCCATCACGATGATGGCCGACGCCGACAAGGACGCGAAGGTCTCGCCCAAGGAATTCACCACCCTCGCCGAGACTTGGTGGCGCGAATGGGACACCGCCAAAACGGGTTCACTCAACGAACAACAACTCGGGGATGGGCTCGCCAAAACATTCCCTCCCCCGCCCGGATTCGGTGGCCCGGGCGGACCCGATGGCCCCCGTCCGCGCGAATGACACCGCGGCGAGTTTCCAGTCCACCCCTTGCGCGAGGTTGAACAGTAACCCTCGCTCCCGGGGTGCTCCCGGGAGCGAGGTTCCTTCAGTGCCCGTGAGCCCGCTCTTTTTGCGGAGCCCGAATTGCTCCCCCGGCGCGGTTGCGGCAGACTGGTTCGATGCGCCCGCTCAAAGATGTGCTCGCCGCTCTTCACGAGGAGCTTGATCGGGTATTTGAAGCTCACCCGCGCCTTCAGTGCGGCACCCGTTTGGAGGCGGAGCGGGTGGTCCTGAGCCTGGAGGTCGCGGTGTTGGAGGAAAAGGGCACCGCGGGACAAGCGGGCGTTTCGTTTGGGGTGGAAGTCGTGGACGCGAACGCCGCCGGCGCAATGGATCGCCCGCGTGAACGCCACCGCACGCACACCCTGACCTTGGAATTCAAACCCCACCTCGCGCCAACGTCCCCTCCGGTTGCCCCCGATTCATTTTCCGACCGGACCAAGCCCCTCGCCCCGGACGAACGCTCGGGACGAATCCCGGATGTTACCGCCGACCGCATCCGGCAGCTCGCGCTCGTGTTGGGCGCTCCCGGTGGATTTTACAGCTATTGCCGCGCCGACATTTTCAAAACGGCCGTGGAGGAACTTTCCGCCGCCGAATACTCCGATCTGCTCGCTGGTTTGGGCGGCCAACCGCTTCCTGAAGGGGCCCCTCAAGTGCTCCAAGCCTACGGACAGATCCGTAACATTCTCCGGAGCGGCCCGGCCAATTCGGTCGAAAAAGGAGCCTCGATTTTGCGGGCTGCCCTCGGCGACATCACGCGCGCTGACCTGAAGTCGTTGCTCGAAAACACCTGGAAGAACGAGGCTCAGGCCGCGGAATCTCTGCCCGTGGTGGGGGCGCACGATTCAACTGCGGTTTCCCCCAGTCCGGGAGTCGAGCATTAAGAGCCGCCGTTTCGCCAAGGGTGGTGGTAAACCGTCCCGAACCACGAAACCTGCGTTGGTTCAGTCGGCGAAGTCCGCACGGGAACCGTCGCCGGCATCCATCGCCACGAGGCTCAGCCGCCGGGCTGGTCGCTCTCCGAGCGGAACTTCACCTCGCCCGTGGCCAGGTCACGGGGGCGGAGCGGCTAGGGAACGGCCCGGCCTGCGCGGCCAAACCAGCCGCGCCGAGAAGTCCGCCGACGAGCCAGGAGGCGAGCGTTTGGACCTAGAAGAATTAAAGCGAAGCTCTTGGGCCGGCCTAAGAATTCGTGCTTAACGGCGCCCCAAGCTGGCGAGGTAAGCACCCAAATCGCACAACTCGGCGTGGGTTAAGCCATCGGCCAAGCCGGCCGGCATCAACGAGCCCAACTGACGCTGCTCCGCAACGTGTTCCCGGTTTAAGCGCACCAATTCACCGGTGAGGTGATTGTGCAGGGTGATTTCTTGGGCGGTCTCGCCGCGCAGATACCCCTGATAGACTTCACCGTCCTGGGCGCTGAGTTCATGGGCCATGAAGCCTTCCTTCACTTCCTTCTGCGGATCGAGGATCGCCCCAAGGATGAATTCCAGCGTTTGGGCCGTGCCGAGCGCGCTGAGGTTGGGCCCGATCTTGCCCGGGGTGCCATCCACAGCGTGGCAATTCGCGCAGGCCAAGTCGGCGCGGGCAAAAATTCGCGCCCCGTTCGCCGGGTCGCCGCTTTGGCGGGTGGCCCTCACCAGCGCCGGCAGGTCATCGAGCGTGGCGGGCTTGCTCGATTGAGTCGGCCCGGCCGCCTGCGCGAGCAACGCCGCCAACTCCGCGTCCCGCCGACCACTGTTGCCCTGCACCACGAGCAACCGGGCGGCGTTGGCGGCAAAGGGCGGCTTCGCTTTCAAGCCGTCGTGCAAAGCGCCGGCACCACCTTGTAACCGGAGGAAGGCATAGCCCAACTCGTCCACCGCCGGGGCCGGCTGGGCGGTGCCTAGGAAGTCGGCCGCCAACGAGGCGGCGCGGCGCAAGTTGAGCCGGGCCAGTCGGGCGATGGCTTCGGCCCGGGCGAAGCGGTCGGGCGACGAACCGGCGAGCGCGACTAGAAATTCCGCCGCCGGGGCGTCCCCATAGGCCGCGACCCCGCTCAGCGCGTCGGCCCGGGCTGGGCTTCCAAGTTGGCGCGCGGGCAACGCTTCTTGGGCGGCGAGCGCTTCGACCTCTCCGCGCAGCGAACCGACCCGCCAACTGCCGGCGAGCCAAGCGGCCATGCCTTGAACGGAGGGATCCGCACTCCGGAGCAATCCCTTGAGCCCGGCGGCGGCGGTTTCGCCCAAGCTTAAACCCCGCCGGCGACTGGATTCACCCGCCCGAAACAGCGCCGCCCGGTGAATGTGGGCGAGATAATTGGTGCCGAGCGTGAAGCTGGCCGGCGAAAGGAGCGCCATCAACTCGTTGGGGCCGCCGCTTTCCGCAATGACCTCGGCCAATTGCGTGACCGTCGGTTCGTCGAGCGAGACTTCCGCCATGCGTCGGAGCCGGCCCACGGCGAACTGCGCGGAATTGGCCCCCCCCACGGCTTGGGCAAACGCCGTCTGGCGGTTGGCTTGGCCGTCGAATTTGAGTTCCCCGCGCGCGTGGACCGCCTGCCAGTAGGGCCGCAGCGCGTGGACACATTGCGTGAAGGCATAGTCGAGCGCCGCATCCCGCGGCTGATCCAGCGCGCGGGCGGCCAGTTCGACCGCGTGGGCGGACGGCAGATAGCTGCACGCCACGATGGCTTCGAGGCGGACGCGCGGATGCGGGTCGACCACCAACTGGGCGAGCCGCGCGGCGTAGGTCCGGCTGGCCGCTTCCAAACCCGCCGGATCACTCACTCCTGCCAACTGACTGGCGGCCTGCCCGACGACCCGAGCGACGTAAGCGCGGGCCTCGGGGGCCTTCGCCTGAGCCAGTTGATCCAGCAAGTTCGGCTCGAAGACATCGTGACTGGCGAAGACGCCCAGCGCTTCGACGAGGGCCAGTTCAGATTCAACCGCCGCGGGCGTTTGGGCCGCCAGCCAGCGGGTCAGCGCGGGCGTGACTTCTGCCGCTGGCCGGTCGGCAAGGACGCGTTTGGCCAACTGCCGATGCCAACGCTCGGGGGACTTGAGTTCGGCGAGCAGTTCGGCGGTGGAACGCTGCGTGAAGTTCGGTTTCACACCCTTCGAGCTTCCTTGGGCGACCGACGGCTGGGGGGTGACGCGCCAGATGCGGCCGTGGTCGTGGTCGCGGTTGGGGTCGCGGAAACTGTTCTGATAATGGCCGATGATCGGGTTAAACCAGTCGGCGAGGTAAAGGGCGCCGTCGGGGCCGAACCGGGCGTCCACAATGCGGAAAGCGAGGTTCGTGGATTCGATGAGCGGCGCGAGGCGGGTGACCTTAAAACCGCTGCCGCCTTCGTCAGTGATGCGGAAGCGTTCGACGGTATTTTGGAGGTAGCCGCCCGTGAGCAGTTCACCTTGGTTCGCAGCGGGCCAGCGCGAGTTTTCGACGAAATCGCCGCCGCCGAACTTGCGGCCCTCGTTCCAAAGCCAGCGCTGTTCCAGGAAGTGATCCGTGCGGATCATCGCTGGCGTGAGGTGGTAGATGCCGTGGCCGTTGCCCGCGAGGACGAAGGGCTGGCCCCAGCGGTCGAAGACGTTGCCGAAGGGATTGTGCGCCCCCATCGCGCCGCTCCAAAAGGGATCCAAGCGAGCTTGGCGGGGCCAGTAACGCCAGACCCCAGCCTGACGGAGCTCCTCAAGTCCCCACGGGGTTTCAATGCGGGAATGGATGTGGAGCCCCTGCGAAAAGAGCAGCTCGCCGCTCGGTCCCCAGGTGAAAGAATTGATGGTCTGGTGGGTGTCGCCGGTGCCGAAGCCGCGAAAAACGACCCGCCGTTGGTCGGCCTTGCCATCGCCGTTCGTGTCGCGGAGATGGAGGAGTTCCGTGCCGCTATTCACATAGAGCCCACCGTCGCCCAGTTCGAGGCCGGTCGGCATCAGCAGGTCGTCCACAAAGACAGTGCTCTTGTCCGCCCGGCCGTCGCCATCGGTGTCTTCCAGCACGACGACCCGGTCACGGGGTTTCTCGCCCGGCTTGAGTTGCGGATAAACAACGCTACCGCAGACCCACAGACGACCATCGGGATCGAAGCGAAGCTGAATGGGCTTGAGCACCCCATCCGCCTCGGAGGCAAACAGGCTGACCTCAAAACCAGCGAGCACCCGCAGCGAGGCGAGCTCCGCGGCGGGACTGGTGTCGGCGGCGCGGGTGGAGCCGAAGCCCAGGGCGAAAAGAGCGACGCCGGCAAGCAGGTGAAAAAGCGGTCGGGACAGAATACGGGCGCCGGCTCGCCGGCTCAGTAAGCATGGAGCCCCACCTGCCCCGGCACCCGGGGCGCGGCGACAACCCGCAGACCACCACGAATTCCACACCTTAGACAGACGCGGACGGCGCGCCGCAGGGCTGAATCGGCGCAGGTAAAAAGTGGCGTCGCCGGTTGGCGTAACCCTCACCCGCTCCGCCCGCCCTTGCGGGGGCAGCGGGCCGGGGTGAAGTGGGCCCTGAGGAGGCAGAGGAACGAACCTAGGCTCGCGGGTGCGGAGTTGCATCGTCTTCGATTTCAGTTGAAGTAAATCGGCAATCCACGTTCCGCCCTCCACCTCAAGCATTTCAGCGTGAGCCTCCTCACGTCGGCTCTTAGCCCAGGCCACCGGATCGGTGGTCGCCAGTTCGAGGTTCTTCTCCCGGATGAGTTCGCCGATGGTCTGCATGGTGGATTGATTTTTTATCACGCCCCCGACGAACGAGGTGGAGCCAACACCGGGCATAACCTCGTTCGTGCGAGGTTGAATACGGATTAGGCTGCGCGGGTGGAAGTCTTCTTTCAGGAGGGCTGGTCGGCGTTTTGGCCAGGCGGGCAGGTTTGCCGGTCACGCGGAGGGTGCGTTCCTGGTTCGGGCCGGGGCGCACGGTGATGAAGCCCTTTTCGCGCAGGGCGACGATGCAGGACCGCACGTGCCGTTCCCGGATGTCCAGCAGGCTCATGAGTTCGTCATTGGTGGCGCGGTAACCGCCGTCGGGAGTGGCGGCACTGACCTGGGCCAGCAGCGCTTTCTCCCGCAGCGAAAGCCCCGGCGCGAGCCAGATGGTGCGCGGAATCCAGATGCCTTCGGTGGTTTGGGGCTGTCGGTTCATGCCATCATTCTAACACGGAACGGTGTTTTTCCGCCAGCCCATCACCGGCAGGGTTTCAATTTGGACCGCAGGAAAGCAGGAAGGAATCCGTCGCTTCCACAATTTCTGCGTTCCCGATTCCGATCAGGACAGCGCCCCTCACCGGCCCCCCTTCCGCAGCGCCGCGGTGGTGTGGTAAAATGCAGGTCAGGAAAGGCCGGACGCATTTCGTCCCGACACTCCGCCCAAACCGATGCCCGATGAATTCAAACCACAACCTGACTCACTTCGAACCGCCCCGGTCGGTGCTATTCCGCCGATGCCGGCTAACTTCGGAAAGGTGCCGGACCCTGCGGCATCCTTCGGCAACATTCCGCACGCTTCCGAAGGCTTCGGAACTCTTCCGCAACGTGCCGCAACCTGCGGAACCACTGCCACCGTCCACCGTCCTGCTTCCCGTCGTTCATGTGTGCCTTGATCCTAGCTCACACGCCCGCCGTGGATGTCCACCAAACCGAAGCAAGGGCACCAGACGGGAGGCCGTGTCGTAGCCGTAGGTGGAGGAACCGAGCGTGGTGGTGCCGTTGCGGAAGCCGACCGTGCTCCGGCGCAAGTAACTGTCGAACGTGTTGGTGACGTTGAGGCCGCTCAGCGTGCCGCCGCTGTAGCGTTCAGCCACTGTCAGGGCTTCGCGGGGCACGGATTGACCGCTGACCACTACCCAACGGGGTGCCCGAGTTCGGGAAATGTTCAGCGAGTGCTCTCTTTCTCGGCGGTGGCCTTGGCGGCCAGTTCATCGATACGTTTCTCGGCGGCGGCGATCAGCGGGAGGAACTGCTGCATTTCCTGGGCGAAGGCGCGGATATTGCGGTCGTGGTAGTCGCGGCTGAAGGCCTGTTCGGTGCGATCGCCGGCGAGGAAGGCCCAGTTGCTGGGGCGGGCGTAGTTGAACCAGAGGCGGTTCTTTTCGACCACCGTCTGAAGGAGCTCTGAGGATTCCGAAATCGCCGGCGACACCGCGCTCACGCCGAGCTGACTGACCAGTTGAACTGCGCTGGTGGCCAAGTCCTGACCCGTGCGGTGCCCCTCGCTGCGGTCGCGCGCGGTCAGCGCGGTAGAACCGATTGTTCCCGCCAGATCCACGGCCACGGCGCCGTGTTTTTTCGCCAGCCAACGCATTGATTCAGCAAAGCCTAGAGCCGGTTTCGAGCGCTCGGCTGGCTTCGTTTGGGCAGGTGAAGCTGGCCTTTCCAAGCGTGGCGGAACCAACAACACGCACCGCGAAACTGTCTTTGAAAAGCGCCAGAGCAAGTCGTCATAGGCTTGAATGAAGGCGGTGCGCCCCGCTTCTCCCGCCAGCGATTCCATTTCTCCGAACTGCACGAAGGCGACCGTGGCGCCGACCTGCTTCAGTTGGGTGACGAGGTCCGGGTAGTTCACTTCGCGCGGCTGGGCGAAGACCGTGTCGCCTTCCCACGCGAGGCTGCGAAAGCGCAGCTTGTGGTGCGGGTGCGCCAGCGTGAGGAGGGTTTCCAACTGCCCGCTCTGCGCGAGGGCGACCATGTTCGCGCCGCCGATGAAGGCGATCACATCGTTGGTGCGCAGCGGTAAGACGGTTTCAGCCGCGCGCGGCCGGATTTCCAGCCACGGCAGCAGGGCAAGCAGGATAACACGGACCGTTTTCATGGTGACGGCGAAACGGTGCCGCACCGCCCCGAACGCTGGCGAGCTTGTTTGCGGCGACTTCGGCAGTAACCTCCCGCGCATGGTTTACGATCCGTCGCTCGACGAACTGCTCCAGAAGGTGTGGGACGGCGGGCGCATTTCCCGGGACGAGGCGCTGCGGCTCTATCGACTGCCGCTGGAGGAACTCGGCGCGCTTGCGGACCGGCGGCGGCAATTACACCGGGCCGCGGCGCACGGCGGGCGCGGCAACGACATCGTCACGTTCATCGTGGACCGGAACGTCAACTACACGAACGTCTGCAACGTTTACTGCAAATTCTGCGCGTTCTGGCGGACGGAGAAGGACGCCGACAGCTACGTCATCACGCTCGCCGAGCTGGACCGCAAGATCGAGGAAACCATCGCCCTTGGCGGCACGCAGATGCTGATGCAGGGCGGCCATCATCCGAGGCTGACCAAGCAGTGGTATCTCGACCTGCTGAGCCACGTGCGGGACAAGTTTCCCGGCTTCAACGTCCACGGCTTCAGCCCCAGCGAGTTCGTCCACTTCCAGGAGGTGTTCAACGAACCGGTGGAGCAGCTCATCCGCGAGTTCGTCGCGGCCGGGTTGGGCAGCATTCCCGGCGGCGGCGGCGAGATCCTCGTGGATCGCGTCCGTCAGCGGATTGCCCCGCTGAAGGCCAACACCGGCGAGTGGATGGGCGTGATGGATACGGCGCATCAACTCGGCCTGGCGACGACGGTCTCGATGATGTTCGGCCACGTGGAAACGGTGGCAGACCGGATCGAACACTTGGAAGTGGCCCGCGCGCAGCAGGATCGTTCCCTCGCACGTTTGCCGCTGGCCGCCGGCCGATCGCCGATTGAGCAGGCGTCGGCCTATGCGCAGGCGGTGGAATCCAAGCAACTGAATGGTGGCGCTTTCACCGCGTTCATCTGCTGGACCTTTCAGCCGGAGAACACGGTGCTGAAGGCGGCCACGGTCGGTTCCCACGAATACCTGCGCACCCAAGCGCTCGCCCGCATCTACCTCGACAACATTCCAGGCGTGCAAAGCTCCTGGGTCACGCAAGGACCGGAGATCGGTCAGGTCGCACTCAAATACGGAGCCAGCGACCTCGGCTCAATTATGATCGAGGAAAACGTGGTCAGCGCCGCCGGGACGACCTTCCGCATGGGAGTGGAAGACATGAAACGGCTGATCGGCGAGCTCGGGTATGCACCGCGGCAACGCGACAACTGGTATCGGTTGATCCAAGAGTGATACCCCGCCCGGCCCCCGGGTGCCCGGTTAGGAATTCTTGGCCTCCGGCTAAAAATCCGCATCCTTCGGCGTTAAGAACTCCTGCCTCAATTCCCGCCCCCGGAACGTGAATTCTCTCCCCCCCACCCTGCCCGACGACGATCGAACCCGCGCCAACCGCCGCGGCGCCGGCCGACTGGCGCTGCTGTATTTTCTCGCGTTCGAGGTCTTGGTCATTGCGATCAGCCGCCTGGTGGTCCCGACCCAGCCCACAACTGCGCCGCAGGAATTCAGCCGCCAGATCCTCTACCCACCGGTGGTGGCGCTGATCGCCGGGGTGATTTATTGGGGTGTCCTGTGGGTTTGGCGGCGCCGCGCCCAAGTTGAGCAAGAGCGGCAATTCTTTACCCAGTTGGCCGGCAGTTCGCAGGCGGCGATTTTTGTCGCCGATCCCGCCCATGAGTTCCGCTTCACCTACGTCAATGCGGCCGCCGCCACCCAACTGGGACGCGCACCAGATTTTTTGCTGGGCCGTTCCATCTGGGAAGTAAGTCCGAACCTCAGCCGGGCGCAGTGTGAATCCGGCTGGGCTGAAGTGTTGGCCGGCCGCCCTTGGTCCGTGCGGGCCCGATTTCCCCGGCCCGACGGCCCTGAACAGTTGGCTGAGCTTGCCCTTGAGTTACTGACCGTAGGGTCGCAACGCCTGCTCAGCGGCCGCGCCCGAGACGTCACGGCAGAAACGGGGCGCCAACATCGGCAGACCGAAACCCTGCGGCAGTTGCTGGAATCGCAGGCTAGCCTCGCGCTGGCCACCGGCACGGCGGGGCTCAGGATTTGGGATTACGACGTGGCGGCCAGCGTGGTGCAATGGGACGCGCGGATGTCGGGGCCCGCCGAGTTGACGGGCGGGGTCGAGGCCGTGCCCTTCGCGACGTGGCTGGAGTCCGTGGTGCCGGCTGACCGCGAACGGTTGGCGCGGTCGTTGGCCGAATCCCTCGCACGGAGCCCGGGATTTGAGGACGAATTCAGCGCCACCCTGCCGAATGGCCAAACGGTCCACCTCCGAGTCACCGCCCGAATTGTTCGGGATGACCAGGAACGCGCCCTCCGCGCCGTCGGCGTGACGTATGACGTCACCGAACTTCGGGAAGGCGAGCGTCGGTTACGCGAACAGGAGGCATTTATTGAAAGCGTGCTCAACGCCTCCCGCGACGGCGTGATGGTCTTTCAGGCCGTGCGCACGGCCACGGGCGAGCTCACCGACTTGAGGTGGCGCCTGCTCAACCCTGCGGGCGAACGCTTGCTGGGCCGCGGGCGAGATCAGCTGATCGGGCAAACTCTCCGCGCTGAA